>CACBGC010000010.1 GCA_902538695.1 uncultured Synechococcaceae cyanobacterium
TTGACTACTCTGTAATTAACAGAAATTGTTGGTTGAGTTTCTCTAATATCCCTTTGTGGCGGCATTTCAACGTTTGGTTCCATTTCTTCCTCATTTTTATTAGAAACAAAATCATCTTCCACATTTTCGAAAGATTTTTTTCTGAAACTAGTACTAGTAATTGTTGTATTTAATAAAGTGCTTACAATTAAACCAGAAAAAAACGAAATACTGATTAACTTACCTATACTTACTTCTTGAAGGGTCCATTTAAAGTATCTAAATGAAGTCTTCTGATTGTTATTTGTATATAATAAAACTTGAAAAATTATTATTAAAAAAAGAGTAAAAAGTAAATATTTTTTCTTAAACATAATTATAAAAAGTTAACTAAATTTTTTGGTTAATATTTCCATAATATATTTTGTAAAAATTTATTTATGTTAATTCTAAATCAATCTGATATTTAAGGATATCGACTTTTATTATTTTTACTTCTATTGGATCTCCAACTTTATATGATTTTTTAGATTTTCTTCCAATTAATAGATTTTGCCTTGACCTGTATTCATACCAATCATTATTAAGAGTGCTTACGTGTACTAAACCCTCTACATTTAGTTCTGATATCTCAACAAAGAAACCATATGTTTGCACTGATAAAATAAATCCACTATAAATATTACCTAGTAATTTTTCTGCTTTTCTTACTTTTTTTATATTTATCATATTAGATTTATATTGGTTAACTTTGTACTTGGATTCATTAAGTTTATCTATCACAAACTTGTTAAATAATATTTCTAGATTTTTTGAAATTGATGAATTAAATATATCCCAATTTACTAGGTCTAATGAATTACTTTCCGATATATTGATTGTATCAATATTATTTTTCTTTGATTTTTTACCATTTGTTATCATATTAAAAATACAGTACTGGTTAATAAGATTAGTAAAGTCATATCCAGGAATTGTCCATGGTGAAATAAATAATTTTTCTGATTCATCATTATCAGGATCTTTAGATATCAACCTTATTTCATTGTCCTTAAATTCATTAATTAGAAGTTTATGTAAGATTCTTTTTTTATTATCATCACCACATAATTTAATTACTTGACTAAATGTCAAATTGCCATCTTCATTAAGCTCTATATCGTTATCAATAAATTCTGAATATTTGATGATTTCATTTGCGTTAACATAATCTATTCCATTTGAGAGATGTCCGGCGCTTTTTAAGCCATATTGATTCGAATGTTTGAACCATATTAAATTAGCTTCATATAATATTGGTGAAAGGTAAGTTTGGCAATCTTCTTTATTTAATGATTCAAAATATCCTTTTGAATATTCAGCAGGATTGTGAATAAAAAATTCTTCAAGTGATTCAATTTTATTAAGTGGTGCAGGAATCTCAACCTTACCCTCCAAAAGATGTTTTTGTCTGAATGAACATGAAATTTCAAGTATTTTGTCTAAATCGTCGATATATTCCTTCAAAGGTTTTAATACCCGAGAGGTTATCCTTGATTTGCTTTTTCTAGATAGAAGCGCTTCAGTATGATCACTTCCAACATTAAGTGTGCATTTTACTAAAGTAAGATGAAATGACCAATCAATTATTTCATTATCACCATTTAAATGCACACAGAGGCTTATCGCTTCATTCTTTTCACCAACTTTAAATTCAGAATCATTTCTTATGGCTTCACTAAGGTAGTTTTGCCAATCATTTAATAAGGGTAATGATTCAAATCCTTTAAATAATATTTCTAGAGATTTTTTACTATTTAGGTCTACTCTTTCTGCAAGGTTATTTGTATGTATCCATAATTTAGTACTTTTATTTTTCCCCTGATCTATTTGAATCATTGGGAGCATTGGAGAATTATTAGAATTCCAACTTTTGAACAAATAAGAGTTTTTATCTGTAAGGTCTATCCTCTCCCTTTGTTCTATTTTTTTTGATTCAATATTATTTAAATTATATGAATTAACGATATTGCTTTTTGATAAAACAAAGTCTGTATCATAGTCTTCGTTATTGTTTAGTTTTAGTTCTTGTATTACATGACCTAGTCCTTCTTCTTGACCTATGGGGAATCTATCAATCTCAACTTTTACTATATTCTTATTGTCTGGATTGAAAGTGTATTTTTTATTCTCTATTGGAAGTTTAATTTTAGAAAGGATCCTATCGTCTATTGGGATTGCATATACATCATTGTTTATTATTTCTACTTTAGAAAGAAGTATTTGATTTGATCTTTCAAGAATACAATCAACTATTCCTTCAGGTGATCTTCTTCTATATCCCTCTTTTATTATCCTTACTAAAACTTTATCTCCATTCCATGCATAGTTAAGTAGATTTTCTTTAATGTAGATATCTTCTTTGTCTTTTCCTCTTACAGCAAAGCAATAGCCTTTGCTACTACATCTTATTTTGGCGACAAGATGATCATTATCCTTTATGCAAGTATATTCATCATTTTCATTTTTATTAATTATTTCAAGTTTTTCTAGAGCTGTTAAAGCAATATCTAATTTATCCTTATCAGATTTCTTTGTAATTTTTAATAATCTGCATAATTTTTTATATTCTAATCCTTCTGACTGATTAAGATTATCAATTATTGAAGATGATGTGAACATGATCTAAATGAAATTATTAATTAATTTAGGGGTATACACTTCATTATTACACCTTATTATCCAAGCTTAAAACTAATTATTTTCTTTCTCTTCTTTTTCTTCTTTTTCGATGGTGAAAGAGTTGATAAAAAGCCTTATACCAATGATGAAAAATGTAATGGACGCTATTGACTTAAGAACTACTTCGGGTAAAAAACTTGAAATAGAACCACCTGTTAAAGCTCCTAGTAAACTTGCAAAAACAAGTGCTGAAGAAGATCCTAAAAAAACTGCTAATGGTTTATTTGAAGTGCCACTTATAGTTAAAGTAGCTAGTTGAGTTTTGTCACCTAATTCAGCTATGAAAACGGTTAGAAATGTTGATAGTAATAAACTTAAAACCATTTATAAATAATTTTTGAATGTTTCATAAGCTAAAAATATACTTATCAATATCATTAAAGTACCTGTAGATAAAGCAAATTTGCTAGGAGATATTTTTTTTGATACCCATTTGCCAATAAGAACTCCTACTATACTAGAGCTTATTAATGCTAGAGAACTTCCAAGAAAAACAACTATTGGCCTACCCGATTCGGCAGAAAGCATTAATGTTGCTAACTGAGTTTTATCGCCAAGTTCAGCAATAAAAATTGTTGTAAAAGTCGTTATAAATATTGAAAAAAAACTTTTTTCTAGATTGTTTTCTTTTTTTTCTAATTTACTATTCATTTTCCTGAAACAGCAATTCTAAACGATTTCATCTCTTTACTTTGGGATCCATAATTTGATGAAATATGTTGTTTGCAGCAATCTATCAAAAATTTATCACCAGATTTAAAATATCCTTTAAATGAAGTTGAAAATTCACTTACACGGCAAAAATGTGGTCTGGTTTCATAAATTAAGCATTTTTTATTTTCTCTGTCCAGGTTTTTACACCAACCGTCTTTAGATGTCATCGAATTTATCAAAACTATATCTTCTTTGTTAAGTTTGTTAGCCAAATCGCTTCTTTCGTTCAAGTCGAATTTACAACAAGCTCCACAATTTTCTATACATGTCCATGATTTCATAATTTAATTCAATCTTGTAACGTATCAGTACAGTTTCATCATTTATTTGTAAAAATAGTATCACAAAACATATTCATTAATCATGGCAACACTTATTCCTTTGGCTGTAGTTGCGTTAGCAGGACCAGCAATAATTGCTCTTGTTTTTTATCGTAAATAAAAGAAATTCTTTTTGGTGACTTATCTGGAGGGTGTTTATTGGGATTTAGATGGGACCATTGCGAATACAGAATTAGAGGCCCATTTACCTGCTTTTAATAACGCTTTTCATGACCTTGGCATTGATTGGAATTGGGATACTAATACATACATAAAACTTCTTAAGATAAATGGGGGCAAAAATAGAATTGCTTATTACGCTAAATATACTAATGATAATTTCTCAGAAGATTTAATTCTCAAAATTCATGAAACAAAGCAGTTTCATTATTTAGAAATTATAAAAAAAAATTGTGTTAGTTTGAAAACTGGTGTTTTTAGATTAATAAATGAATTACATAGAAAAAAAGTAAGACAATTTATTGTTACTTCAAGTTCAAGAATTCAAGCTAATCTTCTTGTTGATTATCTTTTTAATGGCTTGAACCCTTTTGAGTTCATTATTTCAAGCGAAGACGTTGAATTAAAGAAACCAAATCCATTACCATATTTAAAAGCTGTCCAACTAAGTGGTATAAACAAAAACAACTCAATTGTTTTTGAAGACTCCAATCCAGGATTGAAATCTTCCTTGGCAGCTAACTTGCCAACAATTTTTGTTCCTTCAAATATCCCAATTGTTCTTGAGGAAAATATTAAATTAGATTGTATTTTAGACAGTCTTGGTGATCAGAATAATGTGGCAAATGTAATCAAAGGCCCTAAACTAAAAAAATCATACATTGACTATAACTTTCTAAGTGATTATTTAGTGTCTTTTAGTAATGCAAAAAACTAATTTTTCAAGAATTACCTACCAGTTAAATAATTTATTTTTTGGTTTTCTAAGTGATACTTGGAGAACAAAATCTATTGGTCTAATTTCTGTTTTGATAGGTTATTTTTTGTTCGCAAATTTTATTACAAAATTTATATCTGAAGGTAAAAATGAGTTAATAATGGTCCCAATAATCATTATTTTTATTGAAATAATTATAAGAATTAAACCTGCCGCAAGTTCAAAGTTTTATTATCTATGGACCGTGGTTGATAAATTAAGAATTGGTGCAATTTATGCCGTTATACTTGAAGCATTTAAATTAGGATCTTAAAAGCTACTCTTCTTCTTCTTCCTCAATAGGATAAACAAATCCTTGAGCTTTCCCAGTTAAAACTGATTTACCTAAAGATATAGCTTTTTGAGCTGCTATTGCTGCTTTTCCTTTCCAAACAGCATGCCTTTGGTTCCTTTTGCTCTTTGATTTTTTCTTCTTTGGTACAGCCATTCTTTTTATTTATTTCCATATAATAATATAACCTTTAACTGGTTATCTCCAAAACTTTTAAGTATATTTTGTTTATATACGTCAATTTTTTAAATAAGCATATATGCTTTATTAATCACTTATAAAGATTAGTGTTTAGATCAAAATTCTCATATTCAGATTCTAAATCAAGTTATTCTGATCTTCTAGAAGATATAGAGACCGGGAAAATAGAATCAATATTTTTCTATCCAAGGCAGAGAGAAATTGATGTTCTGTATAAAAATGGAGATAAATTTAAAATACCTATCCTTTACAACGATCAATTAATCCTTGAAAAGGCTACTGAAAATAAGGTAGATCTAACTATTAACAATAGTAGAAAAGAAGCCTCAGCTGCTAATTCATTCGCTTCAATAAGTCTTTTCTTAATTTTCATATTAGCTATAGTCTTAATCTTGAGGAGTACATCAAAATTGGCCTCCAGAGCTTTTGGTTTTACCAAAAATCAATCTAAATTTGTAACTATTGATGATGTAGAAACGAGATTCGATGATGTAGCTGGCGTCCCTGAAGCCGCAGAGGAATTAAAAGAGGTAATAACATTTTTGAAAGAACCAAAGAAATTTGAAAATCTTGGAGCGAAAGTTCCTAAGGGAGTTCTTCTAATAGGGCCACCAGGGACAGGAAAAACATTATTAGCTAAAGCAATTGCTGGTGAATCAGGAGTACCTTTTCTCTCAATATCGGCTTCAGAGTTTGTAGAACTTTTTGTTGGTGTTGGAGCAAGCCGAGTTCGTGATCTGTTCTCTAAGGCTAAGGAAAAATCTCCTTGTATAATTTTTATTGATGAAATTGATTCCATTGGTAGGCAAAGAGGGTCTGGGATCGGAGGTGGAAATGATGAAAGAGAACAAACCCTTAATCAGCTTCTAACTGAATTAGATGGTTTTGCTGATAATTCTGGGATTATTGTTTTAGCAGCAACAAATAGACCTGATATTTTGGATGCAGCATTATTAAGACCAGGTAGATTTGATAGGAAAATTGAAGTAATGCTTCCAGATTTAGATGGAAGAAAAAAAATTCTTTCAGTCCACTCACTTTCCAAACCACTTTCAAGCGAGGTTGACTTAGGATATTGGGCTTCTAGAACAGCCGGATTTTCGGGAGCAGATCTTGCAAACTTGATGAACGAGAGTGCTATTCACTGTGCAAGAGACGAATCTAAATTAATCAATGATCTTCATATAGAAAATGCTCTTGATAAAGTTACCATTGGCCTGAGAAGCTCATTAATAACTTCTCCTAATATGAAAAAAATTATTGCTTACAACGAAGTAGGTAGAGCAATTGTATCTGCTGTGAGAAATGGAATTGAATCAGTTGATAAAATTACGATTTTACCTAGATCTGGATCTATAGGAGGATATACAAAAATATGCCCTGACGAAGATGTAATTTCTAGTGGATTGATTTCAAAAAAATTATTATTTTCAAAAATTGAAATTGCTTTAGCTGGAAGAGCAGCAGAAACGATAGTTTTTGGTGAAGGTGAAATTACACAATGCGCCATAAATGACATCTCTTATGCGACAAATATCGTAAGGGAAATGGTTACAAAATATGGATTTTCAATTATTGGTCCAATTTCAATGGATTCTGATAATAATGAAATGTATTTAGGAGATGGATTATTTAGAAGAAAGCCTCTCATAGCAGAAAATACCAGTTCTAGAATAGATAATGAAATCATAAATATTTCTAAAATTTCATTAAATAATTCAATTAAAATATTGAAAAAAAATAGAGTCTTACTGGATAAATTAGTTGATATACTTTTAAATCAAGAAACTATAGATAAAAAAGTTTTTAAATTAACAACTTCTAAATTGTTGAAAGTTTGATTTAATTGCTTTAAATTAAAAAAAATATTTCCTTGATAATTAAAAACAATACAACGAAGTTATTAGTTACACTTTCATTTTTACTTATTCTTCCATTTGTACAAAAACAATGGTTTAATTTGTATTCACTCAATATTAATGATATTTCCTTTTATTTAATCCTTTACTATTTGAGCGGAGCAATATGTCCATCTTTGGTGTATTTAAACTCTTTAAAAAACTATACAGATTATAGTTTTACTAAGGATAAAATCCATAGTAAAAAAATAATTAAAGGAAAAAGATTATTATTCTTAGTAGCAATAAATTTAATATTTCTCTCTTTCTTAATAGCTGATTATATATATATAAATTTTGATCTTATAGTTAATTTATTTCTTGAAGGAATTAATGTCCCAAAACCGGATATTCCACAGTTATGTTTTTTCATATTTTTAATTTCTATCCTATTAATTTTTAAGAAATCTAGGTTTCTTTTAAAAAAAATAATATTGGTAAATTTTATTTTGATTTCTCTCTATCTTTGGCATCTTCAAATTATCAATATTAGCGTTGATGATCAGTTTCATATTTATAGATATTTTGGTTTAAATGACCTAAATTTAATTAATCTTTTTATCCTAGTCACAATAGAAATTTCTTTTTATACGTGGTCTTTTTTATCATATAAGACTAATTTGAGCGATTGGATCGTGCCAAAACCTCAAAAAGGGGATGTTATCCCCTTTTTGAATATATTTATTTTTTATTTTTTTATAATTATTTACTACTCATTACTTACTTAAATGTTTCTAATTCTCCTATAGCGCAGAAAAATATTCCTTACTACCTTTTGGGTCCTCTAACATTGTTTTCTCACCGGGGGTCCAGTTTGCTGGACACACTTCGTCGGGGTTTGCCGCAACGTATTGATAGCCTTGAAGAATCCTTAGTGTTTCATCAACATTTCTACCTACAGGAGCCTTGTTAACAGTCGTATGCATAACTACTCCTTCGGGATTGATAAGAAATAAACCTCTATCAGCCTCCCCATCATCATTTAGAACATTGTAAGCCTGGCAAATTTCTCTTTTTAAGTCAGAAACTAACGGATAGTTAATATCACCTATACCACCTTCATTTCTTGGGGTTTGTATCCAAGCCAAATGACAGTGCTTGCTATCAACTGATACACCAAGTATTTCCGTATTAAGTGCTGAGAAATCTTGGTATCTATCACTAAATGCTGTTATTTCAGTTGGACATACAAATGTAAAATCTAGTGGGTAAAAGAATAGAACAACCCATTTACCTCTTAGACCTGAAAGTGTAATCTCCTTAAACTCTTGATCATATACTGCTGTAGCACTAAAGTCTGGTGCTTCTTGGCCTACTTTTAAGCTCATGAAAAATTTGTCCTTTTTTAAATTATGTATGGTCTGTTTGACCGTAATAAGTATTATAATTTTATTAATAATGAATTAGCAAGTTTTTTTTTAATTCAATGAGATGGCATTATTCCTTTACTAGGAAATTTACAATTTTGAATCACAATAAACTTTTAAAAAATCTCAAAAAGGAGTTGATTAAATATCCCATTAACAGGCTTGACAATAAAAATTCGAATTAAAAGAAATTTTATTTTATTTAAGATTCCTTGAAATTTAACTCTCTATAATTAGAAATATTCTTTTTAATATTTTTAATTATGGCTAAATATATTGAAAGATTAAAGGAAAAAGTTAAAATAAAAAAATTTGATTCTAATCAGCCGATTGGAGCTTGGATTTTCGTTGTAATTTTGAATATAGTAGGATTTGCGGGTTATTTTTACTTAAAGGTAAATCATATACAACTAGGTAGTTAAAAACTTATCTTATTTCCTTCTTAATTGATCGACAAAAATTTTTTAGTCTTTCATTCCTCGTTAAGTCAGGTAAAGTCCATATTGTTTCTGTCTCAGGGAATGGATCTTTGCTCCATTCTTTGAATTCTTCCATTATCGAAGCATTATTTAATTTTGATGTATACTTTTTTCGTTTTTTTAAATATTTTCTTATCACTGTAAGATTTGCCTTAATATATTCTCTCATAAAAAATAATTATTCTTATATTAATTTATCATTTAGGAAGTTCTTATTTAAAGAAAAAATTAATTAGACATTTTGAACTGCTTGAAAAAGTCCAAACGAATAACCTCCAATTAAGATCCAGCCAAGTACGCTTGATATTATTGTAGATCTTCTATTATGTCTTCTTAAAGCTGATTCAATCATTTCATTAACTTCATCTCTATTAAGGTAATCTTTCTTGGAGTTTTTTTTCATTTTTTTTCTTTTTACAATAAACGAATTTATAAGAAACTGAGCTTAAGATATTTTCATATAAGTAAAAGTTTTATTTTTGGTGATTTTATAAATATTTTTTATATTTAGCATAAAAAATATAATGAAATTTTTAAAATTATAATATAAAGTATTTGAATTGAGGATCATAGCTTTTTATACAAATAATGAATATTAATGATAAATCTGTTTTAGAAATGCTTAATAAACTTATTGCTATTAATAGGCTAAATAAAAGTCAAATTCTTCAAATGGTTAATTTAGTTTCAATATCAAATGATATCAATGATTTAAAGGATAACTTGAAATGGGAAAGTTCTAAATCATTTAATCAAAATATTTAAAAACATAAACTCATTTTTTGATAATAATTAATTCTTGAAATTTACATAAGAGACAAATAGTTAATTAAATTAATTAAGAGTTTTATAAATAATTTATATAAGCTATTCAAATAAATTTTTGATAGTAATTTTCCTTATAAGAAACTTGCTCTTGATTACTATAATTAAGTGTTGTTTTCTTATCCTTGCTAAATGATTTAATTAATATTGTAGAAGTGATTATTATTATTAGTATTATTAGTAAATCTCCAACAGTAATACCTCTCTCCTTTAGATTCATAATAAAACTTATATTTTGTTTAAATATAGCCTTTATTATTTAATAAACTAACATTTTTTACAAACTTGCTAAAAACACATATGAAGGAAATATAAAAAGAATATAAAAATATTGAGACTATAACCTTTTAAGTCATATAAAAAAAATAGATAAATTTACTATATGAAAGTCAAAAAAAAAATTAGGAGTTCTAACACTCCATATTTTTTCTCTAAAGAGATGATTATCACAAAAAAATCACTTAACGAAAATCAACTCAAATTTACTTATCAAAAACAGTTAATCTCAGATTTAGATAATAAGCACAAGGAATGGTCAAAATCGATTAACAGTAAATTTTAAAAGCTTTCGTTGATTATATTTAAAAGTTTATTTCTTTTAATTGAATTTTTTTCTTCCCAATTAAGTGTTACTTCATCACTAATGATAGGTTTTGCTTCATAAGCTAGATACCAAAGAATAAATCCGACAGGAAATAATAAAATATGCATAGCAAAATTAGTTGACTTAAATCAAATATAGTGCAACACTTATAATGTGCAAGTGTCACACTAATTTTTTTATATTATGCCCTCGCCGAGGAAAAGAATTGGTTTTTTGCCAAGTGAAGAAGTTCATGAAATTATTGAAAAATTGTGCACAGCTAATGAGTTTAGTCAGTCAAAAGTCACAGGTTTATTGGTTGAGGAAGCGTTAAGGTCTCGAGGAGTGTTAAATGAATCTTATGTCCAAAATCATAATAATGATAGAGATTTTATAAACTTTTCTTTTGATCACGAAACATTTTCTGAAAATAATAGTTCTTCACTTAATGTGGACGAATATGCCGTTAATAAAAAAGTATTATCTGATGATATCAAAATGATGCATGAATTTATCGAGTTTAAGTATTTTAAGAAAGTTATGAAGCGAAATAACAACATTATTGAATAAATAGTGTCACACTATTAATGTTTATATAAGAATGCTTTTCAATGGAATTTAGAAATTAAACAGAGATAAATATTTTTTAATATTTCTAATCAATTTCTTAAAGATCCAATATAAATTGAATCTTTAAAAATTAAGCGGACTAAATCCTCGTGGAGATATGAACCTTAGCCCGCTTTAAAAAAATAGCAATAAAAAAAAATAAATACAATAAGTATGTAAATTTACTTTTGATTTAAAATTGGATTATAAAAACTCTAAATATAAATGGCAGTAAGTGAATTAAATGAAGATACACAGGATCAAATATGTGATCTTCTTGAAAATCTTCAGCAAATGGAGAAACTTAAAAATAAAGATATACGAATTTTGTTTGATAAGGTAGTAAGAAAATATGGAGGAAAAATAGTAAATAAATGAAACACCTATTAATCCCACTATTAGTTTTGCTTCCTTTCTCAAATGTTATAAATAGCTCCCACTTAAATAATCAGAGAGAACTTATAGTCACCTCAGAAAGCACTAGGGAATCAATCGAGTTGGCAAAATACCTCAAAGATAATGGTGTAGTTAAATATTCAGCATATTGGTGTCCTAATTGCCTTAATCAAAGTGAATTATTTGGTAAGCAAGCTTATAGAGAACTTAATGTGGTTGAATGTGCAAGAGATGGCATAAACAGTCAAACTCAGTTATGTATTGATAAAAAAATTAAAGGGTTTCCCACGTGGGAAATAAATGGAAAACTAATTTTAGGTGTACTTTCACTAAAAGAGTTATCAAAGTTGACTGGATTTAAGAATTAAGAAAAATGTAAGATGATTAATGGCTAGATATTAAAGGTTATTTCTTGAGTACCTTTCATACATCCTCCAGTTGGATAGTTAATTACTTTTTTTGATATTAATCCAATACTTATAGCAACTATTCCAATACCAAATAAAGCTCTTGATCTTTTGCTTGTGATGAGATATTTCATTGGGTATTTATTAAGTAATAAATAGTATGGATTATTAAATTATAACAATTATTTTTTTGTTAAAAAAAACAAGTAAACCTAAATCTATAATTTTTTAAAAAAAGTTTTAGCTATTAGTTATCTAGAAAATCCTTAATCAATAAATGCTTATTTATCTTTTTTTCATTATTTTTCGTTTGTATTTGACAGTCTTTTTATAATTAAAATGAGAATTTTATTTTTTTATGAAAAATAAAGAATTTAATGTGACTCAAGGAATGGCTTTGTTACTTTTGAAGCCATTAAATTTACCCGCTAACTACGTCCTAAATCTCATAATTTATATAACTAATCCTAGTAATAATATTGGATACTAATAGTCTTCCCAAACTGGTTTGGTTCTCCTCCAACCTTGAGCGATTAACTTTCTCCATTCATCTCTAGCTTTATCAACTTTAAGTTCTTCTCTGGTTGTCATAAGAGGTGGTTCTTTTCCTAAAACACCAATAATTCTTCCAGAGTCAATAAACATATATTCAAAAAATTTATCTTTATTTTGATTATTCTTTGAAAACCTTTTAACCCTTGATCGATACGAATTTATAAGCCAATAATTTTCTGTCAATCTTACTTATTTTATGTTTTCTCAATTGGAGCCATTGTTAATCCTTTGCTGAATAGTTGCTCATGATATAGCTCTGCTTGTTCAAGATTACCTCTCCATACCTCTGCAGATCCTGTCTTGTCAACTTTAATGGTTAGATCCCATGCCCTTTGTTCACTCATGCTTGGAATTATTGTTAGAAGACAATTTGCGACATGCTTAAAAGTATTAAAATTGTCATCAAGGACTATAACTCTTGCTTCTTGATATTTTGCTTTAGATTTTTTTGGATCTAAGACTGTGTCGAGTGAATTAACCATTATTGTCTTTTATAGTTTAATTAAATTAAAATTACACCTATATTCTTCAATTTAAAGGTATTGAAAATGTCTCGAGCGTGACTTGAACACGCGACCTGCGGGCTATGAATCCGCCGCTCTAACCAGCTGAGCTACCGAGACATGGGAATATTGTAAGGCATTGGTTGTACTTAATTACCATTTTGAAAATTTATTTGTTTGTGGGCCTCATAAATAGCAATTCCGCATGCTACAGAAAGGTTTAGACTTCTAACACCTTTTTGATCATTGTTTCCAGTCTGTATATTCGGCATAAATATTGATATTAAAAAGTCGCTTTTATCAATAATGGAATCGGGTAATCCTAAATCTTCTCTCCCAAATAGCAAAATATCATCTTGCTTAAATTTAAAATCCTTCAAATATAATCCATTTTTTTTACTAAAAGAGATTATTCTTTTTGTTGATTTTGAATCTAAAAATTTTTCAAAATTCTCATACTGATTAACAGTGACTAGTGGCCAATAGTCTAATCCTGCTCTTTTTAAATATTTATCTTCTAGCTTAAAACCCAAGGGCTCTATAAGATTTAAAGGTATATTAAATGCAGCACATGATCTGGCAATATTACCAGTATTTTGTGGGATTCTGGGTTCAAAAAGAGCGACTTCCAATTTTAAGTAGGTATTTCAATACTTATTTCATCAATTTTGATTGCTCTGCCGTTTAAGGCCAGCCAATTATCTTTTGATATTTTGGTTATTCTCTTTTGAAGTTCTCCGATTCTCTCAATATATGTATTACCAATTTTATATTCAGAGACCAAACTCCAACCAACCTGTTCTCCAACAATAATTGTTATGCTTTTTCTTTTCATTAAGAGACTTATAAGAGAATTCATTTTTTTTGACCATTCATTTTGTTCCTTGCCAATACTTTTCATAACGAATCCCCCAATAGAATCTATTAATAATGGATCTTCTTCATTCCTTAATGTATTTAATAGATCTGTCGTTTCTATTAATTTCCATTCTTTTGGCCTTCTTTTTCGATGTAAATTAATTTTATCTTGCCATTCTTTATCATCCAAATTGTTTTCAGATAAGGCAACATATGATAATTTTTTTACCTCCTTTGCAAGATGCTCCGCGAATTCACTTTTCCCACTCTTTGTCCCCCCTGTTATAAATACTATATGAGATGAATATTTACTGATATTTAAATCCTTGGCATTCATAAATTCTCTATTATTTAGAGAAATACCACCATGTTGCTAGAGGAATGATTGTGGCAGCAACTAACAAACCTATAACAATATAAGTGGCAGTTGAACTCTCAGTATCATTTGATCTCATAGTGTTAAAATTTGGATCCACTACAGGATTGTCGATAGATGAGGGCTGACTTTTTTCGTAATTTATAACAGTCTTCTGTTGAGTAATACCAAAATATTTATTTATAGTATTAATTTCATTTGCGTATGTAGTCGACGGGATAACAATAAAGATAAAACCAGTAAAGATTAGTGAAAGTATATATTTATTGATGTTTAGGTTCATTTTGAGAGGTTTTGGTTAATTATATATTAAAAACCATATGTTTGAGTAATTTTAAATCTACTAAACAATATAATATTTGCATAATTTAATTAGAAATAACATATTTAAAATATGGGATTCAATGGGAAATCATTAATAGCAGTCGGTGTAATACTTTTTATTTTTCAGATAGCAAATTTCATTTCAATAGAAACAATCACTCCTGAGCTTGAAAGAGCACAAGTGTTAGCTGCAATAGCTTCGTTAATTATTATTTTGATAGGTTTTTTATTTAAACAATTCCAACCCATAGCTGGTGAGAAAGCTGTTTTAAAAGGAGAAAATAAGTTTCTCTTCGACAGAAACATGCCGGATGAAGTTATCGATGAACTTGCATGGGGTTCTGAAGCGATATTAACTTCTACAGCAGCAGCAGCAATATTAATCCACAATGATGGCGTTAATATATTGAGGAGAGGTATCACTTCAAGTAATGAATTTAAACCTGGGGAAACTTGTCTGAGATCTATTAAAGATATGAAATTAATATCATTGGCAAACACTAAATTTTATCCTGGAAGAGATGAATTTTATAATTTTTGCGCTGAAATTCCATCTATTTTAGTTGTACCTATAAATAATAAGGCTTTCATATTGATAGGAGGCTGGAGTCCTAAGTGTTTTACGAAGTCTGATGAAAAATGGATTAATAACTGGTCCAAAAAAATTAATAATATTTTCTCAAAAAATAAAATTTAAAAATATATTATTGAATTAACTCTTTTATCTTTTGCTTCAAAGCTTACTGATTCCGTATTTAAATTATAGAAAGCATTTTCTGAGTTTATTTTATATTTATTTTTGTTATTTTCATCTTTAATTATATATTTTACTGGATTAAAAAATTCAATTATGTTATCTGTACCCAATATGGCTTTTCCTGAATTTATGATGATATTTTGATTTTCAAATCTTATATTTCCCTCTAATAGATAGTTAGTATTTTCTATATTCCAAATAAAATTATCAGCATTTAAAATATCCGCATTCTTTTTTAAAGTTTTTAATTTAACATTCCCTTTCAACTTCAAGAGTTTATTGTTGTCTGATAATGTAGATTCTTCTGAACTAATAATATATTGAGTTTCTTTCCCATTAAGAATATTAATAATAGGTTTTTTTAATTCGAATTTTAATTCAATATTGTCATAACTTGAATTTGGACTGGTAATAGAATATATTTTATTTCCACTTTTAGAGAATATAGTCATATCTAAACTGTCTATTTTTTGTATAATTTTATTTTCATCAATTACATTTGGGGCGCAACCAAGCATAAATAATGGAAGGAAAATTATTAATCTATAATTTTTGCTCATACTCAAGTTTATTTATGATTGGAGTGGGTTTAGGAAGACTTGAGTTGCTTACTAATAATCCCCAAATTAATTGTTTTTTCCAAGGAATTTCCTCTCTGTATAAAGAGCCAAGTTGTTCATTAATTTTTATAGATAATTCGGGTAATAAAGGTAGTAATAATAATCCTATTATTCTGGTACTTTCTAAAACGTTATAAATAATTTCTTTAACTAGAGGTAGATTATCTTTCTCTTTTATTAGCACCCATGGCTGATTATCATTCAAATACAAATTTGTATTAATTGCTAGGCTAAGTACTTCATTAGCTGCTAAATCTAATTTGTAGTTATCAAAGTTATAAATATAGTTTTCAACTGCAATTTTGGCAAAATTCTCTAATTTATTTTCACTTAAAATTTTTTCATTATTTGGCACTTTATTTTCAAACCATTTTCTAGACATAGACGATGTTCTATTTAATAAATTACCAATTGTATTAGCTAAGTCATTATTTATGATGTCAACAAATCTTTTATCTTGAAAATCTCCATCATTTCCTAATGATATGTCTTTAATGAGGTACCACCTTACAGGATCATTTCCATATTTTGTAAGCAATAAATCAGGGTCTAGTACATTTCCTAAGCTTTTACCCATTTTTTGCCCCTCTCTTGTAAGAAATCCGTGCCCAAAAACCTTTTTAGGAACTTTAATTTTGGCGGAAATGAGCATTGCAGGCCAATATACAGCATGGAATCTCAAAATATCCTTACCAATTAAATGAACATTAGCTGGCCATCCTCCATTAATCGATTTTTCCAATGAATGTTCTGTCGTATCAGAACTAATGGCACTTATATATCCGAGTAAAGCATCAAACCACACATAAAAGGTATGATTATCGTAACCAGGGACTGGAATTCCCCATGAAACATTTGTTCTTGAAATTGAAAAATCCTTTAAACCTCTAGAAACAAAATTTATAATTTCATTCTTTCTTTCTATTGGCTCTATAAAAGAAGGTTCGTTGATTATTTTCTCGATTTCTTTTTGATATTTTGAAAGCCTAAAAAAGAGATTCTCTTCATTTTTCCATTCTAGATTTTTTTGATGTATTGGACACTTGTATGTTGATGAATTTTCTGGATTATCTTTAAATTCTTCACAACCGACACAATACCAACCTTTTTGAACTCCCATATAGATATCATCTGATGCTTTTACTCTTTCATAAAATTCATTAACAACAAATTCATGATTTTTTGAGCTTGTTCTTATAAATTTGTCAAAGGATATATTCCAATCTTTCCAATTATTATTAAAGACTTCTGAGATTTCATCACAATGTGATTTTGGCGCAATACCCTTTTCATTAGCTGTTCTTTGTATTTTTAAACCATGTTCATCAACACCAGTGATGAAAATAACATCTTCGCCTGCAAGCCTTTTATACCTAGCTATTGAGTCACAAATTATTGTTGTATATACACTTCCTAAATGAGGTTTATCATTAACATAGTATAAAGGTGTAGTAATGACAAAAGTCATAAAGCTTTTTTATTTATACTAACAGATATTTTTTAAACAAATAACAACCCATTATTTTTATTATCTTATTAATAAATAAATTCTAAAAGATTACTATCATTTATAATATATTTAACTTTATATATTTTATTACTGTATATTTCTATTGATACAAAAAGAGTAATAAGTATTTCTAGTGAATAATCTGGAAAATAAACCAATGCAATATTTTTTTTATGATTAATCCACTTAACGAATATAATTTTATAAAAAGCTTTTTTTTCATTCTTAAAAAATATTTTTAAATACTTAAATTTGTCATTTTTAAATATATTATTATTTTCTGATTGTCTATTTTTTGAATAATCAATAATCTTAGAGACTGAATCTTTACTAAGAACTTCGTAATTATTAATTTTGTTATAGACTTGTCTTTGTATAATTAAATCTAGATATCTTCTTAGTGGTGATGTACATTGTACATACATTTTAAGGCCTAATGATTCATGGATTCCTGGCTTAGTAGTTATGTAACTTCTTCCCATATATTGTTTTAATATTATATATTTAATATCACTATCATTATATCTATTGAGTATTTCAGATGGATTGCAGTTTATTTTTTGAATCCTAAATGCAGCCGCTAAATCATATTTATATATAAATAAGCTTGTTACATAACCCATTAATATCATTGATTCTGCAATTATAATTTGTGATATTGTTTTCTCTAATTTAGTTAGTATAATCTTATCCTCGTTTAATTTAATTTTGTTATTAGGACTTTCAAAAAAAATTGCTCCTTGTTTCTTTCTAAATTTAATACTTTTTTCTAATAATTTTTTAATCTCAATTAATTCTATTTCTTCTTTGGGTTCTATTTCTAATATTTCATCTGCATCTTCATATGTTAATTGATATTTTGGTTTTATTATTGCTTCAGTTATTTCATATTTATTTATTGATCCGTCGTCATTGAATTCTATTGCAGCACTAATAGTTTCTGAAACTTTATTTTGAGCTAGATTTGCCTTTTCAAGAATATCTTTAGGAAGCATTGGGACATATTGATCAATTAAATATAAACTACTATTTCTCTTTCTTGCATTTAAATCAACATTAGAGTCATGCAAAAAGAGTTTGCATGGATTACTAATATGTATCCATAAATTTTTTTTATTTCCTTCTTTTATTTCTAATGAAATAGCATCATCAACCTCATGTGGATCATCAGAGTCAATAATATATGTTTTTAAATCAGTTAAATCTTTCAAATATTTGAAATATTAATTATAATTCCAACTATATTCAATATGAAATTATCCTTCAGGATTTACAAAGGGTAAAAGAGCTACGATTCTGGCTCTCTTAACAGCTAATGTGAGATCTCTTTGTTGCTTAGAGGTTAAACCTGTCATTCTTCTTGGTAGGATTTTGCCCCTCTCAGTGATGAATTTTTTTAGTAGTTCTACATCCTTATAGTCAATAGGATCTCCTGGTTTGATAGGTGATAATTGTTTCTTAAAAATTGAATTAGGCATGATTTAATTTGATTTGATTACTTAATTTCTTTGTGAATTGTCATTCTGTTTAGATGAGGATTAAACTTTTTTAGTTCTAATCTTTCGGTTGTATTTCTACGATTCTTTTCTGTAGTATATCTTGAGACACCATTTGATCTCTTAGGATCTGTGCTTGTCCTAGCTTCAGTACATTCCAGGGTCACTACAACTCTTGTCCCTTTTTTGGCCATTTTAATTAATACTTTATTGTATAATTTTCTATTGTACATCTTCAACAAACTTTTTTGAAGATATACTTATTTCTTTTATCATCATTGATTAAAAAATATATATGAAAGTTTCTCAAAATTGGTTGAAAAATTTAGTAGAAATTACTTCTACTCCTGAAGATCTCTCTGAGAAATTATCTATTGGTGGATTTGAGGTTGAATCATTAGTAGATTGTTCAAAAAATGTAAATGGTGTTGTTTTAGGAAAGGTATTATCTGTTTTAAAACATGAAGGATCTGACAAACTTTCAATTTGCCAAGTCGATATTGGTAATTCAAAAAATTTACAAATTATCTGTGGTGCGCGCAATATTAAACCAAATATTTATGTTTATGTTGCTAAAGTCGGCGCGACATTAAATGCAGTTGATTTAACTATTAAAAGAAGTGAAATTAGAGGTGTCATGAGTGAAGGAATGATATGTTCACTGCAGGAACTGGGTTTAGAGGATTCTAGCGAAGGGATAGAGATCATTGATGAAGATTTAGCCCTAAAACATGAATTGGGCACTCCAGGATCTGACTTGCTTCAATTAAATGATTTTATATATGATTTAGCCATTACAGCTAATAGACCTGATGGAATGTCTGTTATAGGTATAGCACGTGAAATTTCTGCCCTTTTAGAATCCACCTTAAATTTTCCAGAGTTAAACCATAAATACAATATTCATTTACTTAAGGGAATTAAACTTTGTCCTGAGGCTATAGAATCTAATTGCATTTATACAATAAGCTGCATTGATGGAGTAAATGGAGAGAAATTATCACCAAATTGGCTTAAAGACCGTATAGAAAAATCAGGTATAAAATCTATTAATCTTTTAGTTGATTTGACAAATTATATTCTATTAGAACAAGGACAACCTTTGCATGCGTTTGATAAAGATAAATTGTCAAACTTAATTGGTAAGGAAGTTTCTCCAGAAGATTTCTCTGTAAGAAAAGGCAAGGATAACGAAAGTCTTATTTGCTTAGATGGTAAAGAATATGACTTAAATGACAATATTACGGTTATTACTTGTTGTGATAAACCGGTAGCTATTGCAGGAGTTATAGGCGGTTTAGAGACTTCTGTAAGTAATACCACCTCATCTATTTACCTTGAAGGCGCTGTTTTTAATCCAGTTACTATAAGAAAATCTTCCAAGGCGGTTGGCATAAGAACAGAATCTAGCAGCAGGTACGAAAAAGGGATTTCATCAAAAAATACAATAAGTGCAGTAACAAGGGCAATTAATCTTTTAGAAGAATATTTTTCTATTAATTCACCAATCATCAATACTTCAAATTTAATAAGTAATGAGGATATATTTATTAAACTACGGAGAAATCGAATACATAAAATTCTTGGTCCATTAATTATTAACGATCAATTTGAAAAAAGAAATTTATCTGATAATGAAATAGTTGATAAATTAACACTGATAGGTTGTAATTTAAAAAATAAAAAATATGGCTGGGATGTAGCAGTTATTCCTAATAGATCTCATGATTTAACAAGAGAAATAGATTTAATTGAAGAAATAGCAAGATTAATAGGGTATGACAGATTCGACTTAAAACTTCCTAATCCAATTAAGCCTGGAAAATTGTCATCAGAACAGTTGGCATTGAGAAAAGTAAAAAATGGTTTTATAGAAAATGGTTTTAACGAGGTACTAAGCTACTCTCTTGTTCCTGAAGATGATGAAAAACTTATAAAGATTTCTAATCCGTTGTTATTAGAAACAAGCTGTCTTAGAAATAATATCTGGAAAGAACATTTGGAGATAGTGAACCGTAATATAAAAGCTGGACAAGCAAGTTGTTATATATTTGAAATTGGAAATGTTTTTCAAAAGAAAACTGAGTTTATTCAAGAAGAAGTTCTGAATGGTGCGATATATGGAAATAAAAAATTTGGAAAATGGATAGATTCGGGTAAGGATAACGATCTTAATTATTTTCAGGCCAGAGGAAAGTTAAAGGAGGCTTTATCATCTTTGAACATAAAAATTGATGATAAACCTAGTGATTCAATTGATTTTCTTCATCCAGGAAGAACAGCAAAATTAGTTATAGAAGGTAAAGATGCAGGTTATTTTGGTGAAATACATCCCAAACTAATATTAGAAAAGAAGTCATTAAAAAAAGTTTATTTATTTAACATAAATCTTTCTAACCTCTTGGGCGCTAGTACAAGAAAAAATAAATGGATTCCAATATATAAGCAATACCCAATTGTTCCGAAAATGGAAAGGGATATAAATTTTGTTTTCAGTAAGGAATTTTTAATTAGTGAAATAACATCACAAATAAGAAAAACAGGAAAAAATCTATTAGAGGATGTAAATTTACTTGATGTTTTTGAAGATACTAAATTTGGAGATGATCATATAAGTTATACATTTAGATTATCTTATAGAGATAAAGATAAAACATTACTGGACTCTGACATTACATCAATACATTCAAATATCATTTCTAACGTTGAAAAATGTTTTAACACTAAATTAAGGAATTAGTTGTATTGCTAATCTCATATAAGACTTTAAACTAGTCTACATATAATTCTTATATAAGATAAATAATAATCCTATAAAAGTAATTAATGTTGTATGATGAAATACATGATTAATTTACTGTCACTACTTCTATCTTCAGTCCTGTGGGTTCAAGTCCCTCAGTGGTCAGATGATTGGTCAAAATGTGCTGTTGACATACCAGATGCATCATGTCACTGGTACATTACTGCACCAGATAATACTTTTGGCGAAGGTTTTGATTGGGCTAGCGCTCCTTGGTTTGATGCTAATGGTTTAAGCGATGTCCCTAGTATCGATAGGGAAACTGCTATTGAGAAGCTACAATCTAGGTAGTACTGTCTTTAAGGCAGTACGGAAAAATGCAGAAATCACTTATAGCAATACTTTCTAACCCTTATTAATTTCCTGGACATTAAAAGGAC
>CACBGC010000011.1 GCA_902538695.1 uncultured Synechococcaceae cyanobacterium
TCAACATTAATACCATCTAAAAAGCTATCAACCTCATCTAATGCATAAAACGGTGAAGGTTTATACTTTTGCAAAGCAAATAAAAAACTTAAAGCAGTTAAAGATTTTTCACCACCTGACATAGAGGCTAATCTTCTGACATTTTTTCCCTTAGGATGAGCCACTAAAGTTAATCCTCCATCTAAAGGAGAATTAGGATTTTCAAGTTGAAGAAATCCATCTCCGTCAGATAAATTTGCAAAAATTTCTCTAAAATGTCTATCAACTTCTGTAAATGCTTGCATAAACACACTTTTTTAAATTTATACGTCAGAATGATAAAAAGAAATTTATGAGCTTGTCTAACACATCTGCTAATAAGAATCTCCCTAACTCGGTTCCTAGCGAACGTTTATGGTTAAGGTCAGAATTAATGGGAACACAAGTGATAACTACTGATACTGGTAGGCGGCTTGGCGTAGTTGGCGAAGTTGTTGTTGATATCGATAGAAGAGAGGTTGTCGCTTTGGGACTAAGAGATAATCCACTCACAAGATTTTTACCAGGTTTGCCAAAATGGATGCCTTTAGAAAGTATAAAGCAAGTTGGAGATGTCATTTTAGTTGACTCCATAGATTCTTTGAGTGAGAATTTTTCCCCAGAAAGATATGGGAAGGTAATTAATTGTCAAGTGATTACTGAATCTGGACAACTTTTAGGAAGAGTTCTTGGCTTTTCGTTTGATATTGAGACTGGGGATTTGATATCTCTTGTTATGGGTGCTGTTGGTGTTCCGCTTTTAGGTGAGGGGGTTTTAAGTACTTGGGAAATACCTGTTGACGAAATTGTAAGTAGTGGTACCGATAGGATTATTGTTTATGAAGGTTCTGAAGATAAGTTGAAACAACTAAGTAGTGGACTACTTGAGAAACTTGGAGTCGGTGGTTCTTCATGGGATGAAAGGGAAGTAAATGGATTCTCAGCAGATCTTGTACCTGTTGAGAATCAGTTACTTTCAGGTTCTGAATCAGAACAGCAAAACAATTTGGTCGAGGAATATGAAGAAATTGTTGAACAAGATGATTATGAAGATGATTATGAAGATGAACTTGAATATGTTGAAATTAAGGGTTCTGCAGAGGAAATAAATAACAGAAAAAAGCTATACATAGATAAAGATTATTCTGATCAGATCGAGGATCAAAATAGTTTTAATCAAATCGATGAAAAAAATAATAATGATTTTAAGCAAAAGAAACAATCAACTACTAATTTAGCTTCGAAAAGACCAATTCAAAATGCAGCTGAAACTTTAGATATTGAACCACTAGATGAACAAAATTTAGTTCAAGATAATAAAAAATCAGAAAAGTTTGAAATTGATGATCCCTGGTAATTTTTAAAGTTTTTTTATTGAATTAACAATCATAGAAGCAAGTTTTTTTGCAGCACCTTTATTACCTCTTTCTTTGTTTAGATTTTCTCTAATACTTTTTAATTGATCTCTATTTTTAACAAGAAATAATACTTCTTTTGCAATTTTAATTGGGGAAATATCCCCTATCCTTTCAGGGACAATCATTCTTTTAGCTTTAATATTTGGCCAAGCAAAAAACTTCTTTTTTTTAAAATAGAAATTTTTAATAATAAAAGTTAGGAATCTATTTATCAATGAAATTTTTCCAATAACTCCAAAAATACCATCCCAGGCATTCATCATATTTAAATGTTGAGTTGGCAGAACAACTAACATTGGAAGACTAATTGCTGCTAATTCTGCAGTATTTGCTCCGACAGTTGTAATTGCAAGGTCACATTCTTTTAATATTTCATAGCAAGGATGTTTCTTGATTAGATAAATCTTTGTGTTTTTTGATGTTTCAATTACATAATCAAAATGAGAGTCTTTGAAGCTTTTAATTGTTTTGATTTTTGATGAGTAATATTTAGCAATTGGATTTTTGTTGCTTTGAAAAAATAAATATTCACTTTTATCAGTTGTTGGAGCGATGGGAATTATAAAATTTATATTTTGATTTTCTTCAGCGATATGATCTGCAACTTCTAAAAAGAACGGAATTCCAACAGAAAGCTTTGCTTTCTTAGAACCAGGCAACAATGCAATGTAGTTTTTTTCTTGATTTCTTAATGATATTTCACTGTCAAGTTTGATATCTGCCATCAAATCGCCAATGACTTTACATTTATATTTATATCTTTTTGGTATTAACTCTTTTACTTTTACATTCATAGCAGCAATTTCGTTGGTCCATTTAGGCCATCGCGAAACCCATTCAGCGTATGTGATATTTAAATAACCTAATCTTTTAGCTAATAAAATGCTCCAAAATTGATCCCCACCAAGGAAGATAACTACCCCTTGTTTTGGCCAATTAGCAAAAGAATGTGGCTTAATTAATAATTTCCAAAAACTTTTGGATTTTGTAATTAATTCGAATTTATTCCATGAACTTGCAACTAAAAATTCTTTACCAGTGGCATTTGGGCAAGGAACAAGGACTAACCTAAGAGTGAAATTGTGCTTATCGTCATTACATAGTGATTTATTGATTTTGTTAAGCTCATCCACTACAGGATTTACCCATGTAGTTAATTCACCAGGACCATTGGAAATTATAACTACTGCAACTGATTTTTTTTTCATTGCAGTTAAACCAAAATACATTAAATGCGGACGGCGAGACTTGAACTCGCAAGGCCGAAGCCACACGCTCCTTAGACGTGCGCGTCTACCAATTCCGCCACGTCCGCAAAGGGTTTTCAGCAACCTGGGGATACCTAAACCTTAAAAATATCATACATTATTGGCTGAAATAAGCATGTAGTTCTAAGAGAGTTTTTTTGAATATGATGAATTATTTTTTCTATTGCATAAAACAAATATTTATACATATATAACGTTTTAGGTTGTATTGTAAAAAATGTCCTCTGATCACTAAAAAATTTTGTTTGATACTTTGGCAAAAAATTTTTTGTTTTAAGTCATTTCATTTCTTCAATTTTATTTTCATAATGGTTGAAAAAGTTTTAATTGCTAATCGTGGAGAAATAGCTTTACGAATTGTCAGAAGTTGTAGAGAACTAGGTATTGCAACTGTCGCAGTTTTTAGCACTGTAGATAAAAAAGCATTGCATGTTCAGCTTGCTGATGAGGCGGTTTGCGTCGGTGATTCATTAAGTAATAAGAGTTATTTAAATATTCCAAATATACTTGCTGCTGCTACATCAAGAGGAGTTGATGCTATTCATCCCGGTTATGGATTTCTTGCGGAAAATGATAAATTTGCTGAGATGTGTAATGATCACGGCATAGTTTTTATTGGCCCATCTCCTAAAGCTATTAGATCTATGGGAGATAAATCTACAGCTAAAGAAACTATGGAAGCAGTTGGAGTTCCAACAGTACCTGGCAGTAAAGGTTTGTTATCAAATGTTGATGAGGCTTATAAATTGGCAGATGATATTGGCTATCCGGTAATTATTAAAGCGACTGCTGGAGGAGGTGGAAGAGGTATGAGGTTGGTTGAAAACTCTGATAATCTCGAAAAAATGTTTAAAGCAGCTCAAGGCGAAGCAGAAGCAGCTTTTGGTAATGATGGTTTATATATGGAGAAATTTATAAAGAAGCCAAGACATGTAGAAATTCAAATTTTGGCCGACAGGTCCGGTAATGTTGTTCATTTAGGAGAGCGAGATTGTTCAGTTCAAAGAAGACATCAGAAGTTATTAGAAGAGTCTCCTAGTCCTGCAATTAATACTGAGCTAAGAAAAAAAATGGGGAATGCAGCTATTGCTGCTGCAAAAAGTATCGGTTACGAAGGTGCTGGGACAGTTGAATTTTTAGTTGATGATGATAATAATTTTTATTTTATGGAGATGAATACTAGGATTCAAGTTGAACATCCTGTTACTGAAATGGTTACAGGAGTTGATTTAATAGCTGAGCAAATTAAAATCGCAAGCGGAGCAAACTTGGAATTTAATCAGGATGATATCCATTTAAACGGACATGCCATTGAATGTAGAATCAATGCTGAAGATCCTTCTCACAATTTCCGACCATCACCTGGAAAAATAACTGGGTGGCTTCCTCCTGGCGGTCCTGGTGTAAGGGTGGATAGTCATGTTTATACAGGCTATGAAATCCCTCCTTTCTATGACTCTTTAATTGGTAAATTAATTGTCTGGGGAAAAGATCGTAATACTGCAATTAAACGTATGAATAGGGCTTTAAATGAATGTGCAGTAACTGGTATTCCTACAACAATCAACTTTCATTTAACCTTACTGAATAAATCTAAATTTAAGCAGGGTAAGATACATACTAAATATGTAGAAGAAGAATTATTACCAAATTACTGAGAAATAATTAAATAATTTTTATGAAATATTTATTTGCATCGCAAGTTTTATAAGTCCTTGCTGACCGACTAAGATTTCTCTTAAAAAGCTTATAACTCCTATCCAAATTACTGGTCCAACATCAACGCCTCCAATAGGAGGAATTACTTTTCTTGTTAAATTAAGAATAGAGCTTGATGGTATTGAAATTAATAACCATAACCCTTTACTTAAATCAATTTTTGGGTACCAAGTAAGTATTAATCTTATTAGAAAAATTATAGTTAGATATGAAAGACAAATTCCTAAACTAATATCTAAAATTTGAAGATAGTTGACAAGCAAGGAAATCACAATTATTTAACTCATCTTAATAAATAACCCATGGAAACGTATTTAATTCGTATTATAAATTGAGAATTTAATATTAAAAAAGTGTTTCAAATCTCAAATTTATTACTAGCCGCAGATTTTTCTGCTCAAGTTGCAAATAATTCTGCAGTTGGAATGATAGGTAGTTTTATTGCCGCTGCTTTACTTATCGTTATTCCAGCCTCTGCATTTTTGATTTTTGTCAGCCAGAAAGATTCCCTCGATCGTACTTCTGCTGGAAGACGCTAGTTTTTGTAGAAGTTTTAAGTACACTATATATAGAGGATATTAGTAATCCTTTAAAAAATAAATTTTTGGAGAAAGAATGTGGTCAATGCTAGTCTCAATTGGGCCAGTATTGTTGGTATAGTTCTCGCGGTATGTGGAGGAGGGCTTTATTTTTTGAGGTCCTTTAAGCCTGCCTTGGCAAGGGATTATGATGTTTTCTTCGCAGCAATTGGACTTTTGTGCGGAGGAATATTATTTTTTCAAGGCTGGAGGTTAGATCCTATCCTTCAGTTTGGTCAGTTTTTATTAGCAGGAACTACAGTTTTTTTCGCATATGAAAGTGTGCGATTGAGGGGAGTTGCTACTGATCAGGCTAGAAGGTCATCTTATTTTGATGATGATCCTATTTCTGATGTTCCAAGAAATTCTCGAGGCCGATATAATGATGATTATGATAGGTTTGATGAAGCTGAAAGACCATCCAGAAGATTTAAACCTCAAGATGATGAATTTGAAGAAGACTATACTGAAGGGAGATCTAGTAGGAGTAATTTTTCAAGAGCTATACCTTCTTCTGCAGCAAGTAGAAGTAGGCCATCTGCTAGGGGAATAAGTCAGTTTAAAAATGAAGAACCTATAAGAAGGAGAAGAGAGACTTCTGAAGATAGAAATAGTAAACAACCAGGCACAAATAATTTTGGGGAGAGAAGAAATTTATCTCGTGCTGAAGTTAAAACAGGGTCAAGACCTAGAATGAATCGTACAGTTTCTAGACCGGATAATATCTCTGGTCCTAGTGATTCTTCTCCAATAAAAAAGAAACCTACTAGATCCCCTATTAGGCAGCAAACTTCAACAGCTCAAGTAGAAGATGCTTCATTTAGAGATGCAAATGAAGCAAAAAAACCACGTGAGACTCGTAGAGGAAGTTCTTCCGCTAGATCAAGTTCAAAAAATCAAAATAGTAGATATAACGTTGGAACAAACAAGAAGAAACCAAGAGATAACAGTTCTAGATTTGATGATTAATTATAAGATTCCTGCCCATTTTAAAAACGATTGTTTACTAAAAAATTCAATCAATATTATTGCAAGGAAACCAATCATTGCAAATCTTCCGTTTGTTATTTCAGAATAACTACTCCATCCAAATTTATATTCATCTTTAATTTCTATAGATTTTTCATCTAATTTATTTTCTTCAATTTGTTCATTGATGTAATTTGGATTTTTCTGCTGTTCTATCAAACTCTCATTCTCTAAATTTGTAGCTTCTGAGTTAGTTTGTTCTTCTTTAGAATTCATTTTTTTTTGTTAATCCTTAAAATTATACTTATCAGAAGTCAATAATTTCCAGTCTCCCTGTCCATTTAATTCTAAAATATTCTCGTGAAAATCTTTTAGGCTAGGTCTGTGTCCAACACTAATAAGAGAAAGTTCTCGTTCCTTTAGTAAACTATATAGTTTTTTTTCAGTGTTAATATCCAAAGCACTTGTTGCTTCATCAAGAACTGCAAATCTTGGAGAATTTAGTAAGAGTCTTGCAAAAGCCAATCTTTGTTGCTCGCCTAAGGAAAGAATTCGTGGCCAATCTTGTTTGATATCAAGATTAGGATAACGATCCACTAAGGTTTTTAAATTTACTTCATGTAGTACCGAATTAAGATGTTCATCAGTAAATTTATTAACTTCTGTGGGATAACATAATTGTTCCCTTAAAGAACCTAGTAACATATATGGTTTTTGAGGTATGAATAATAATTCTCCAATTTTTGGTTTTTTAATTACTCCCTGATCGGGTTCCCATAAACCACTAATCATTCTTAGTAAAGATGTTTTTCCGCAGCCAGATGGCCCTACAACCAAAAGTGATTGATTATTGTCTATACTCAAATTTAAATTTTTAATTATTGTTTTATTTGATCCTGGAGGGCAAAGGTCAGCATTATTAATAAGAATTGAGGGGTAATCTGAAATAACGTTTTGATTGCTTATTGGGTTGGTTTGACTAATGGATTCAACTTTTGATTGGAATCCTTCTAATCTGCCAATACCAGCAGTAAATTTTGCAAGTTCTTCGATTTGATTAACAATGAAAAATAACGAACCTTCAACCATGCCAAATGCAAAACTTGCCTGAATAAAGCGCCCATAATCGATTTCACCTTTAAAGTAAGGGATTGCCATTATTAAATATGGAAAGAAATTTCCTGCATAATTAATGGATCTTCTCATGACGTCAATTATTACTCTCCATATAATTAGTAAATTAAAGTTTCTTACTACTTCTCCTAGGCGCCTTTCAGTTTCACTTCTTTCAGGGTTCTCCCCAGAGTAAAAGGCTATTGATTCAGCATTATCTCGAATATGTACTAAGCCATATCGAAAATCTGCTTCATATCTGAGTTGATCAAAGTCAATCTTTACAAGATTTTTTCCAGCAATTAAGAGGATAGAAGTTGCAAATGCGGCATAACCAAATAAAGAAAAAGTAAGTGTCGTACTAATGCTCCATAAAATAAGAATATTAAGTGAAAATGTTAATAGGGCATCAAAAATACCTAATGTGAAAGAAAGACTTTGCCCGGTAAAAGCTCGGGTATCATCTGTGATTCTTTGATCGGGATTATCTACGTCGGTTTGTTCTTCATCATTGGGATTTAACTGGTAATAAGCTTTATTAGTCATATAATCTTTGACTAGACTTTTTGAAAGCCATTCTCTCCAAATTATTCCTAACTTATATGTAAAAAATATTTGGGAAACCCTTATTGGTAGAGCCACAGCGAAACAACAAGCGTAAATCCCTAATATCCGATAAAATCCGTCTTCTTGTTTTTCTACTAAAGCATTTGTTAAATCTCTTGCAATGAATCCAATACCAGCGTTTATTCCGTTTACAGCTAAAAGCATTAATACAATTATCGCAAGGAATAACCAATGTAACCATCTACGGTTTTTTAATTGACGTCTTAAGCTAAAAAAGCTTCCTGATCCAATTAGAAATAATGCAGAGAATAGCAATCCCCAACTTCCAGCCCAAATTGAATTGACAGTACTTACTACACCTCCGAAATACTTTTCAAGAAAAATTGGTTGAAAGCTTTCAAAAAAACTTATTATTCCTGTAAGACCAACAAGCACTACTCCACCAACACAAAATAAAAGAGAAATCAAAAGCCATATAAATTGGAATCCATTACATTGATCTATGGGAAGAAAAAAAGGCTGAGATAACTTCCTTAATTTTTGTAATTGATACAGTATTTTGGATTGATTATTAACTGCTTTATTCATTACTCGACTAGTGTTATGAAATAAATTATAACTTTTAGCAGTCTATTGACCAAAGCCAATAAATGAAAGTGCCCAGTCAGGTAAATTCAAGTAATTCAAGATTGTTGCATCAAATTCATGAACTTTTGGAAAAGATTTATCTAATGCCCACCATAGTAGAAAAGGTAAATTAAATAAAATTTGTAATTGCCATTTATAAGTTAAAACTTTCCAAATTTTTATTAACTTAGTTTTGAGTGAATCATCTAGCTCTTCCCAATTTTTTAAAATTAAATTGAATAAATTTTTATATTCTGTATTTAAGGACTCTGGAGTATTCATTTTTTGTTTTTATTTATTTATAACCCATTAATATTTCTTTTGAGAGTTTTAACCTGGAGGCCAATTCATTTTTCTTCCAGATAAAAAATGAATATGTAAATGAAAAACTGTTTGTCCAGATTCTGCTCCAGTGTTAATTACTGTTCTCCAATTAGTTAAATTTTTTGATTTAGCTATTTTGCTACCAACAAAAAGTAAATGTCCTAATAAATTTGCATCTTGCTCAATACACTCTAATAAACTGATTATTGGCTTTTTAGGAATCACTAAAAAATGTACTGGAGCTTGTGCCTGGATATCATTAAACGCAATACAAAACTTATCTTCATAAAGCTTATCACAGGGTATTTCTTCATTAATGATTTTTTGAAATATTGTTGTTTCAGTCATTAAACTAATTAATTGAGATAACGTCTTTTTCGTTAAACCCTTCTTTTAAAAGTTCTTTGTTCAAATCATCTTTTGATGTAACTCTATCTACAAATAATATTCCATTTAAGTGATCCATTTCGTGTTGAATACACCTTGCTAGAAGTCCATCTGCTTTCATTTTACGTGGTCGTCCCATTTCATCTCTAAATTTTAATTTTATAGTTGATGGTCTTACTACATTTAAATAGACGCCAGGTATACTTAAGCAGCCTTCTTCGTATGAATTAAGAGTTGTTCCAAAGTCTGTAATTTCTGGATTGATTAATATTAAAGGTTCTGCTGCTGAATCTTCAAAATTTACGTCTATGACAAGAAGCTCTTTGTTGATTCCAATTTGTGGTGCAGCAAGTCCAATTCCTTTAGCTGCATACATGCTTTGAAGCATTTCTCTAGAAAGTTTCCTTATGGATTCGTCAACTTTAGTTATTCTTTTGGAATTTTGTCTTAATACATCATCACCAAGTTTATATATGTCTAGAGATGGCTTACCTTGTTGTTCTTTTGCAATTTTTTCTGTATTACCATTTGTTCTTGACTTTTTTGCAAGTTGTGAAAAATGGTTTGCCACGTTAAAAAAAAGGTTTTTACTTAAGAGTTTAGCTATAAAAATACTAGCACTTTAATTTCCATTCTTTATAGTTTTTTTAAATGAGTAATGATGATCAGTTAAAAGTTAGGCAAACTGTATCTAAAAAAAAATCTTTTAAGGAATTAACTATTGTTAGGGATATCATTTTTTGGATTGATCTTGTTGGTGACGGTCAAAATGAAAATGCTATTTTTGCAAGACCATTTAATGAAAAAGAGGCTTTTCCTCAGAAATTAACAAGTAAAAAATATAATATTAAAAATAACTTTCATGGTTATGGTGGTAAATCTTATAAATGTATATATTTAAAAAATAATTTTTATTTGATATGGATAGATCAGATTACCAACGCAGTATGGTTTCAAATTTTTGAAGAGGTAGCATCTAATTATAGAAGTCAAAAAAGATATCTCGATTCAGTTCAAGAACCGAGACAACTATCGAAATCAATTGATGGAAATTTCGATTCTTCATTTGTTATTTCTCAAAAAAATTTTTTGTATGGCATTTGTGAAATAAATAATAGAGATTACTTATTTTCTTTAAACTTAAAAAAAACTAAACAAGATATTTACCGAATAAAAAAATTTAAAAATTTCGCTGGAGAATTATCTTCTAATACTTCTTTTAGCTTACTTTCTTGGGTCGAGTGGGATTCTCCATACATGCCTTGGGAGAAAAATGATCTTTGTTTTGCTCAAATTGACTTAGACGGAGAGATAACAAAAATAAAAAAATTCTCAGATAAGCTGATTAATGCCAAAAAAAACGTTTCTTTTTTTCAACCTTATTGGATAAGTGAAAATCTTTTAGTATGTTCTGAAGATAGTTCTGGATGGTGGAACTTATTGTTTTTAGATGCTAGTAAAATTGAGAATATTTTTATTAAAAAAAGAGTAGAGAGAAATTTTGTTGAATATGGAGCACCTCAGTGGGTCTCAGGAATAACATTTTTTGCAGGGGACACAAAAGATTTATTTTGTTTAGCAAAAAAAGAAAATAATTTTGTAATTGAACAATATAAAGATCTTCAATTCGTTAAAGAATCTTCTACTCCTTTTACCTCAATAAGTGATTTTAGTGTTTTTGAGAAGAAAGTAGTTTTGAAAGGTCATGGATTTGATTTTCTTGGAAATTTACTTGAAATTGATTGTAAAAAGGAAGTTTTATCAAATGTTTTTGAGGAAATAAATGCTGAATATATAGAATATTCAAAACCTGAATCTTTTTGGTTTAAAGGTTTTGAAGATAAATCTACTCATTCTTTTTTATATAAGCCGCTTGTTGAAAAATTTAGAAAACCACCGCTTTTTGTTAGAGCGCATAGTGGACCAACTTCATTTTTTGATGGATCATATAATTCTGAAGTTCAATATTGGACTTCGAAAGGTTTTTTTGTTGCTGAAGTCAATTATGGAGGATCATCAGGATTTGGCAAAGCATATAGAGAGAGGTTGAATTATAAATGGGGTATTGTCGATTCTTATGATTGCAAAGCACTAGCTCTTGAATTAATTAAATCAAATCAAGTAGATAGTGAAAAAGTGGTAATTTTTGGGAATAGTGCTGGTGGGTTAACTGCCCTAAATTGTTTATTATATGGGGCTATTTTTACAGCAGCAATTTGTAAATATCCTGTTATTGATTTGAAGGACATGCATCTTAACACACATAGGTTTGAAAAAGATTATTTAAATTCTTTGGTAGGAAATTATGCAAAAAATTATGATGATTATATAAATAGATCACCAATAAATTATATTCATAAAATAAAAAAACCTATCTTATTGTTTCATGGAAAAAAAGATATAGTTATCTCTTATAAACAAACTTTAAAAATTCAAGAAATTTTGAATCAGAATAATAAATATTCAGAAGTTATTTTTTTTGATAATGAAGGGCATGGGTTTAGAAATATTGAAAATAAAGAAGTAGTAATGCACAAATCTCAGGAATTTTTAAAAAATGCTTTGAATATTTAAGAATTGATTTTTAGAAAATTAATAGTATCTTTTAATTTTTCTATAAACATATCAATTTCTTCCTTATTGGTAGTGAAATTCATGCTGATTCTAGCTGTTGATTTAATTCCAATGTATCTGTGAAGAGGTTGACAGCAATGGTGACCACTTCTGATGCAAATTCCTTTTGAATCAAGAATTTCAGCAATATCATTGGAATGTATATTTTTTATATAAAAGGTGGCAAGTGAGGCTCTGTCTGGATCTATCTCCGGCGATGGACCTATAATTTCAATAGTTTCTATTTGATTTAATTTTTCAAATAAATATTTAGTAATAGTCTTTTCATATTCATGAATTTCATTCAATCCAATATTGTTAATATAATTAATTGCTTCTGCCAGACCTATTGCTTCTGCAATGGCTGGAGTTCCAGCTTCAAATTTGTGTGGTAGGTCTGCCCAAGTACTTGTCTCTTCAAAAACATCTTGAATCATTTCGCCGCCTCCAAAGAGAGGAGGAATTTTTTCTAGGATTTCTTTTCTTGACCAAAGGAAACCAATACCTGTAGGACCACATAGTTTATGTCCTGATCCAGCTAAAAAATCTATATTAAGATCAATCACATCCAGTTTTTGATGAGCCAAACTTTGGCATGCATCTATTAAAACTAAAGAACCTTTTTGTTTAGCTAATTTAGTTATTTCTTTAATTGGATTACAGCAACCTAGAGTATTACTAACATGAACCAGGCTAACAAGTTTTGTTTTAGATGTTAGTTTTGATTTAAAGTCATCTATATCTAATTTCCCATCTTTATCTATACCTATAAATTTTAATTTGCATTTATTTTTTGCTGCAACCATTTGCCATGGAACAATATTGCTATGATGCTCCATTATTGATAAAAGAATTTCATCGTTTTCTTTTAATGAATATTCGCCCCATGATCTAGCTACTAGATTGATTGCCTCAGTAGCATTTCTTGTGAAAATAATTTCTTTTGCTGAATTCGCTTTTATATAGTTGCTAATTAAATATCTTGCATTTTCAAATTCTTCTGTTGCTTTGGCACTTAATTGATGTGCGCCTCTATGTACATTGGCATTAAAGTTTTTATAGTATTCATTAATTTTTTCTAAGACTTGTATTGGTTTTTGAGTGGTTGCAGCATGGTCTAAATAAATAATTTGCTCACTACTTTTTAAGTTCTTATTTAAAAGAGGAAAGTCTTTCTTTGTTATTTCAGGAAAATTTTGAATTGTTTTCATTAATTTTCATTTAAAAGTTTATCAAGCAAATCCCATCTATCTTTTGAAACTGGAATGAATGAAATTATTTCTTGAAAGTAAGAACTTAATTGTAGTTTACTTGCTTCTGTTAATGTGATCCCTCTTGTTCGCATATAAAAAAGTTCTTCTTCATTTAATTGTGAAATTGTAGCTCCATGTTTGCATTTGACATCATCAGCAATTATTTCTAATTGAGGTTTGGTATCTATTTGTGCGCGATTTGATAAAAGTAAATTTCTGCTTAATTGAGAAGCATCAGTTTTCTGGGCAATTTTCGGAACTATTATTGAACCTTCAAATATTGCATGTGATTTATCGTCAGCGAGTGATTTATTTATTTGATCTAGAAATCCATTTGGCCCATCAAAGTCTATTTTTGTATAAGTAGAAATTTGTTCATCTTTTTTTGTTATTTGCATACCTTTGATATTGGTTTTAGCGTTTCCTTCAGATTGTTTAATACGAATTTCAAATCTTGCATAATTAAATTTAAAATGTAGAGATCCTAAATTATATTCGCTATTTTTTTTTTGAATTACATTAAGAGAATTTAATAGATTTGATTTGTTTACACCGTAAGAAACAACACCATGGTTTAGGGAACTATTTTCTTCTAAACAAAAGAACGTTGATTGAGATAATGAAGAGGTGTCTTCACCAAGATTTACTTGTAATAATTCAACATTACAATTCTTTTCTAAAAATATTATCAGGGTTTTTGCGTTTAAAGAATTACTTGATGAATAACTAAAGATTTCAATAGGGGGAATTTTTGATCCATTTATTTTTAATCCCAAAATATTATTTTTACAACTTAAAGATAGATTTAGTAGGTCACTCCAATTTTCGTTTTGATTAAAACAAGATATCTGTTCTTTGATATATTTTTGTAATTCATCCTCACTTAGTTGCTGTATTGAATAATTTTTCTCTATTAACTTAATTTGGCAATTCTCACCAATTATTAATCTAAGAGTAGTTTGAGAATTTTTCGGATATGGTATATCAAATTTTGAATTGTTTTCGTTAACTGAGTAATCTAAAAAGTTTGATAATTTTGATTTATTTGAAAGTCTCCATTGTTCACTTCTAGGGTTGGGTAGAGGGCTTGATTGTAATTTATCTAGACAGATTTTTTGTATTTCTGTTTGATTATCAATCGATTTATTGGTTTTTATTTTTTCAATAATTTCCATTTATTTAGGTCTCTTTTATAAAGTTATCAGTCCATTCATACCCTTTCTTCTCAAGCTCTAGAGCAAGATCGCTCTCACCAGTTTTTATGATTTGTCCGTCTGACATAACATGGACATAATTTGGTTTAATTTCATCTAATAATCTTTGATAGTGGGTAATAAGTATAATTCCAGTTTGTGCATTAGATATTCTTTTAATTCCTGATGCCACTATTCTTAGAGCATCGATATCTAGACCAGAATCTGTCTCATCTAATATTGCTATCTTGGGCTCAAGTAAAGCCATTTGCAGAATCTCATTTCTTTTTTTTTCACCTCCGGAAAAGCCTTGATTGACACTTCTTGTAAGGAATGCTTGATCCATTTTGACAATTTCTAACTTTTCTTTAACTAATTCTTCAAAATCAAAAATATCTAATTCTTCTTTCTTGAGGAATTTCCTTCTAGCATTTGTTGAAACTCTAAGAAATTCAAGATTACTAACGCCTGGAATCTCAATTGGATATTGAAAACCAAGAAAAATTCCTGATTGAGATCTCTCTTCAGGTTCTAGAGAGTTGATGTTTTCACCTAAATATTTTATGTCGCCATTAGTAATAGTATACGAGGGATGTCCTGCAATTATTTTCGAAAGAGTACTTTTGCCACATCCATTTCTTCCCATAATGGCATGGATTTCTCCAGGATAGACAGTAAGTGTAACCCCTTTTAAAATTGGAAGATTATCAGTAGACGCAGAGAGATTTTCAACTTCTAAAATTGGATCTGATTCTTTCATTTTACTTTGCATTTCAGTTTAGAAATTGATTAATTAACCTACTGATCCCTCTAGTTTAAGTGCCAGTAACTTATCTGCTTCAGCAGCAAATTCCATAGGTAATTGATTAAATACATCTCTGCAAAAACCGCTGACCATCATAGATACTGCCTCCTCAAATTCTATACCTCTGCTTTGGAGATAAAAAAGTTGGTCTTCTGAAATTCTACATGTACTTGCTTCATGCTCAATTTCAGAATTGGGTTGTTGAGATTTGATGTAAGGGAATGTATTTGCAGAAGCTTGATCCCCTATTAACATTGAATCACATTGACTGTAATTTCTTGATCCTGTAGCTTTTGTTCCCATTTTGACAAGACCTCTGTAGCTATTTTTTGAGTTACCAGCACTAATACCTTTGCTAACAATAGTTGATTTGGTCTTAGGACCAATATGGATCATCTTTGTACCGGTATCTGCTTGCTGAAGATTATTGGTGAGAGCCACTGAATAAAATTCTCCAACAGATTCCTCCCCTAAAAGAAGACAGCTAGGATATTTCCATGTAATTGCAGACCCTGTTTCAACTTGAGACCAGCTAATTTTACTTCTCTTACCTAAACATTTTCCTCTCTTGGTTACAAAATTAAAAATTCCGCCAACACCTTCTTCATCACCAGCATACCAATTTTGCACTGTTGAATATTTTATTGAGGCGTCGTCTAATGCTATAAGCTCTACAACTGCTGCATGCAGGGTATTTGTATCAAACATTGGAGCCGTACAACCTTCTAGATAACTTACAGAACTCGATTCTTCAGCAATGATAAGTGTTCTTTCGAATTGTCCTGAATCTCCACTATTAATTCTGAAGTAGGAAGATAGATCCATAGGGCAGGCAACACCTTTTGGTATATAAACGAAAGAACCATCACTAAAAACTGCAGAATTTAGTGCTGCAAAATAATTATCACTAGCTGGTACTACTGTACCTAAATATTTTTCAATCAAATCCGCGTGATTTTTTACTGCTTCACTAATTGAGCAAAATATAACTCCATGTTCAGCAAGTTCTTCTCTGAAAGTTGTTGCTATAGAAACACTATCAAAGACAGCATCTACTGCTACATTTGTGAGTTTTTTTTGCTCGGTAAGAGGTATTCCCAATTTGTCAAAAGTCTCAAGAAGCTTGGGATCAACTTCATCTAAACTAGAAATTTTCTCTTTTTGTTTAGGCGCAGAATAATAAATTATATCTTGATAATCTATTTTTTTGTATCCTAATCCTGCCCAATCAGGTTCCTCCATTTTTTGCCATTTTTTAAAGGCTTTTAATCTAAAATCAAGAAGATATTTTGGCTCTTCTTTTTTTTGTGAAATAAGTCTAATAATATCTTCATTTAATCCCTTTGCTATTTTTTCAGTTTCAATATCAGTAACGAAACCGTATTTGTAAGGCTCTTTTACTACATCTTGAACTAAATTTTCGTTGCCCATGTTATCAAAAATAACTTATTACAATTAGCTCTATACACTCTAACGAAAGATACCCCCAATATTGAGTTTTTTTCCTTTATTAAAACTAAAAATTAATGTCTAATCATCTTGATCCCTTGTCTAACCCATTAATCATAGAAATTTTTCAAGAAATTGATAATCTTGATCTACCCACAATGAAGAAACATCATTTAAGAATCCTCGCGCATTGCCTCCAGATTTTAAAATTTATTAATGAAGATAATGGTTTTAAATATCAAAATAAAAATCCTCTGAGAGAATGGTGTGATAATCAATCCAAAAAATTTGATGATAAAAAATTTAGTGATCTTTTTTATAAGCAGTTAGAGTCTACTTCGATAAAATTAAGTGCTTTTTCAAAAAAAATTGGTAAAAAAATTGAGGATTTAGAGATAGATGATTTAGTACTTCTAGTTGATCAACGCTGAATAGCCTTTTAATTGATCCCGAAGAAAAAATATATTTTTGTTGAGTCAATAACAAATTCAGGTAATAAAATTTAAAAAAAAAGAAAATTAATTTACATTTAAAGAATACCTGAAAATTAATTAATCGCTTTGATACCAACTGTTTTAAAGATAAATATTAAATTTGAATATTTTTTAGTAGTCAGAGGATCCTGACGACAGGGCAAAAAGGCACACAATTCCTTAAAAAAAAGAACATACTGATCCCAAACAAAAACGGAGATTTTAAAGTGGCTGATGGGATCATGAATAAAGATCAATTACTCTCACTAACCCTCAGACAATTACGTCAAGAAGCAAGTAAATTATCGGTTCCGCTTTACAGTCGCAAAACAAAATCTGTTTTAGTTGATTTAATACTTAAATACCAAGAAAAATTAACAAACAAAACATACATCGATTCACCTCAATCAAAATCTGAAGAAACCTATGAGTCCAATGCTTTCAACAGTAGTGAAGAAGTTAAAACAAATGTAGTATTCCTACCCCGAGATCCAGATTGGGCTTACGTTTTTTGGCAAATATCAGATGCAGATAGAGATAAAGCACAATCCTTGGGAGCCAACAAATTATGCTTACGCTTATTTGATGCATCTGGTTTTGAAGGAAGTAACTTGAATCAAGGAACACTAAGGGAGATAGCAGTTGATAGTTATAGCACTGAGTGGTACTTGCCAATCCCACTTGCAGATAGAGATTATAAAGTTGAATTAGGTTATAAATATGGTTTTAACTGGATGTCATTGGCATTTTCTTCTATAAGCCACGTTCCTGCTTCTCATCCTTCTGAGCAAATTCTTGATAAATTTGTACCTTTTAATTTGGATTCTTCTTCTGACTCAATCCCAGATATTACAACTCCTGCTGATTCAGAACAAAATGGTATCCATGAAAGGTTATACCAAGCAGCAACTAATATTCCTCTCAGAAGAAAGGTTGGTTCTGAAGAATTCATGGAAAATGTTAATTCAACAAACCTTAATGATAATCTCACAGACTCAGGTGCTGGTAGATGGTCATCAGGTTTAAACGATTCTGGAAGTGGAATTGTTAAAAATAGATCTTTTTGGCTCGTTGCTGATGCTGAATTAATCGTTTATGGAGCTACAGAGCCTTCTGCAAAACTTACAATAGGTGGAGAAGATATACCCCTTGCTGCAGATGGAACTTTTAAAATTCAAGTTCCATTTAGAGATGGGACTCAGAAATATGATATTAAAGCCGTTGATGTATCTGGTGAGCAAGAAAAAAGTATATCAATGAAATTTGATAGAACTACACCACTTGACGATACTAATGAAAAAGATAATGCTGAGACTGAATGGTTTTAATAAATTAATGCTAAAAAAAATTGTAGCTTTTACTCCATTGTTTGGGGCATTAACGTTTCCACTAATAGTTCCAATTACAATTTCTAAATTTGGTGTTAACTATGGAATTCTTAGTGCATTATTAATTTCTTCATTATGGTTTATCGCTATGTTAAGAACTTCTGAAATGCCTCATTAATTTAGTTAGATTTTTGGAAGTTTTTTAAAAATATGACTCAAGTTAATGTAATTAATATCAATTCTCCTTTTCTAGATCAAAAACCAGGAACTTCTGGTTTAAGAAAAAGTACTTTAAAGTTTCAGGAAGAACATTATTTAGAAATTTTTATTGAATCAATCTTACAATCATTGGAAGATTTAAAAGGTTCTACATTAGTAGTTGGTGGTGATGGCAGATATGGGAATATTGAAGCAATAGAAAAAATTGTCCAAATATGTATTGCTCATAAAGTTCAAAAGGTTATTGTTCCAAAATTCGGTTTATTATCTACTCCTGCGACATCAAATTTAATTAGAAAAGAAAACGCTATTGGTGGAATTATTCTTTCTGCAAGCCATAATCCTGGTGGGATTGATGGTGACTTTGGAGTGAAATTGAATATCTCTAATGGTGGCCCAGCTCCTGAGATAATTACTAATAAGATTTTCAAGGCTTCACAATTACTAACTAGTTATAAAATTTGTAAAATTCAATTACCTGATTTTCGTGAATATGGGACTTATTTTTACGACGAAACTACCTTAAGAATTATTGATGGATTAACAGATTATTCTAATTTGATGGAGAAAATTTTTGATTTTGATCAAATTAGTGATTTTTTAAAAAAAGACTTCTCGTTAATCTTTGATGCAATGAATGCGGTTACAGGTCCATACGCAAAAAATATTTTTGTTGAAAAAATGGGTCTTGCTCCTGATTGTGTCATGAATGGTAACCCATTAAAAGATTTTGGAGGTTTACATCCTGATCCTAATCTTACTTACGCATCCCACTTGGCTGATTTGTTATTAAATAAAAAATCTTATAGTTTTGGTGCTGCATGCGATGGAGATGGAGACAGGAATATGATTTTAGGAAGTGGATGTTTTGTAAATCCTAGTGATAGCCTTGCAGTCATTACTGCTAACACAAAATGTGTCCCTGGTTATAAAGATGGTATTACTGGTGTGGCACGATCCATGCCAACCAGCTCAGCGGTTGATAATGTTGCTCGAGCATTAAAAATACCTTGTTTCGAGACACCTACTGGCTGGAAGTTTTTTGGAAATCTTTTAGATTCTAATTTAATTACTTTATGTGGAGAAGAAAGTTTCGGAACAGGTAGTAATCATGTGAGAGAGAAAGATGGACTATGGGCAGTTTTGTATTGGTTACAAGTTTTAGCTGAGAAAAAATGTTCTGTAAGTGATTTGATGCAGAATCATTGGAAACAATTTGGTAGGAATTATTATTCAAGACATGATTATGAGGCAATTCCCTCAAATATTGCTAATCAAATCTTTGGTAATCTAACTTCAATGCTTGAAAATTTAAAAGGAAATAGTTTTGCTGGCCATTTAGTTAAAGTTGCAGATAACTTTTCATATTTAGATCCCGTTGATAATTCCATAAGTGAAAATCAAGGTTTAAGATTGGTGCTTGATGATAATTCTCGAGTAATTGTGCGCCTTTCCGGAACTGGAACTAAGGGTGCAACATTAAGACTTTACTTTGAGAAATTTTTCGATCCTCAACAGAATCTTTCGTTAAATCCTCAGATCGC
>CACBGC010000012.1 GCA_902538695.1 uncultured Synechococcaceae cyanobacterium
TGGTTGAATTAATGATGGTTTTTTTAACCAATTTTTCATATCATTTATTCTTCTTGAAATCGATTTTGAATCTTCATAATTACCCTCGATCATTTTTTCTAGCAGGCAAATATTGCTTTTTAAATATTCTTGAACAGTTTCTTTGGATAAAAGTATTGTGCTACCAGCGCATGAGCGTTCTGCAGTAGCATCAGTAAGTTCAAAAGCCTGTTCAAGTTTTAGGTTTGGTAATCCTTCAATTTCCATAATTTTCCCGTTGAATATATTTTTCTTATTTGCTTTCTCAACAGTTAAGAGTCCTTTTTTAATTGCGAAGAGAGGTATTGCATTTACTAAATCTCTAAGAGTGATTCCTGGTAATAATTCTCCCTTAAATTTAATCAGCACAGATTCTGGCATATTTAATGGCATAGATCCTATTGCAGCGGCAAAGGCAACAATGCCCGAGCCTCCAGGAAATGAAATGCCAAGAGGAAATCTAGTATGACTATCTCCGCCAGTGCCAACAGTATCTGGGAGAAGCATTCTATTAAGCCAGCTATGAATTATGCCGTCTCCAGGCTTAAGAGCTACTCCACCTCTTTGAGATATAAAATCAGGTAATTCTTTATGGGTAACTAGATCTACTGGTTTAGGATACGCAGCTGTATGACAAAAACTTTGCATCACTAAATCTGCAGTAAATCCTAAACAAGCTAGTTCTTTTAGTTCATCTCTAGTCATTGGCCCAGTAGTATCTTGACTACCAACTGTGGTCATAATTGGCTCACAGGTCATTCCTGGCCTTACTCCCTCTAAACCGCATGCTTTGCCCACTATTTTTTGAGCTTGAGTAAAGCCGGCATTACTTTCGGTTGGATTTTGTGGTCTAGTAAATATTTCACTTGGTTGATAATCTAATTTGTTTCTAATTTTGTCCGTAAGAGATCTTCCAATCATAAGATTTATTCTTCCTCCAGCTTGAATTTCATCAGTAAGAGTTGATGGATACAAATCGAATTTGCTTATTAATTCTTCAGTATTTGAATCTTTTTCAATTTTTTTAATAATGCCTTTATAAGGATATATTTTAATAACATCTCCTGTTTTCATTTGAGATACATCAGCTTCTATAGGTAAAGCTCCTGAATCTTGTGCAGTATTGAAGAAAATTGGGGCTATTTTGCTGCCAATTATTATTCCACCTGTTTTTTTGTTGGGAACAAAAGCGATATCTTCTCCTATATGCCAAATGAGTGAATTAATAGCAGATTTTCTAGAACTTCCTGTTCCAACAACATCTCCAACATAAGCTATTGGTAAATTTTGTTTTTTTAAATTATCAAGAATCTTTAGTCCATCAGGTTTTTTAAATTCCAACATAGCTAATGCATGCATTGGAATATCTGGGCGTGTTGTTGCATGTACAGCTGGAGATAAGTCGTCTGTGTTTGTCTCACCGTCAACTTTAAATACTAAACAAGTAATCTCTTTCTCCAGAACTTTTTTATTTATGAACCATTCTGCATTTGCCCAACTATTTATAACTTCTTTTGCATAAATATTACTGTGAGATAATTCATAAATTTCATTAGCCGAGTCGTAAACAAGAATAATATTTTTTAAAACTTCTGCTGCTTTTTTTGCAAGTAAACTATTTTCTCCTTTAAGGATTTCAACCAAAGAATTTACATTGTATCCGCCTATCATTGTTCCTAGTATTTCAATTGCTTTTTCTGGATTAATTGATTTGCAATATTTTTCGGAATTAACAATAGCTGTAAGCCAGCTTGCTTTTACGTAAGCAGCCTCATCAACTCCTGGGGGTACTCTATTTATTAGTAAATCAAGTAAATAAGATGAATCGTAAGTACTATCTTGCTCTAATAATTTTGTAATACAATTTGTTTGTTCAGCATTTAAAGGTAAAGGTGGTATACCTTTGGCAGCTCTTTCAGCTACATGATCTGCATAATCTTTTAGCAATGTTTCCAAATTCTTCATTAGTAAGGTTTAATGCCTAATCTATTGTTATTTTTAATATTGAAAAGGAGAGTATTCATAAATGCTTTTTTAAATATTCAAACTTCTTAATTAATCAATGACGACATCATCAAATAATTCAGCTTTAGAAAAGACATCAGATTTACATGTTCTTGAAACACGTCCATTAATACCTCCAAGCAGATTACATAATGATATACCTTTAGATCACGACTCTGCTAATACAGTATCTAAAACAAGAAGATCGATACAAAATATTTTGCATCATAATCATCAGAAGCTTTTAGTCATTGTGGGTCCATGTTCAATACATGATATTGAGGCGGCAAAGGAATATTCAAAATATATTCAAAAATTCCGAGAAATGTATAACGATAAATTAGAAATAATTATGAGAGTATATTTTGAAAAACCAAGAACAACTATTGGTTGGAAGGGATTGATAAATGATCCTCATCTAGATGATTCTTATGATATTAATACTGGTTTAAGAAGGGCAAGAAGTTTGCTTTCATATTTAGCAACTCGAGGCATACCTTCTGCTACAGAATTACTAGATCCAATTGTTCCTCAATACATTGCCGATTTAATAAGTTGGACAGCCATAGGTGCGCGGACCACAGAAAGTCAAACTCATAGAGAAATGGCATCAGGATTATCAATGCCTATAGGCTTTAAAAATGGAACGGATGGTTCTTTTACTACTGCAATTAATGCAATGCAGTCAGCTTCAAAATCCCATCACTTCTTAGGTGTAAATGAAAATGGAATGGCTTCTATAGTTAATACTACAGGAAATCCAGATGGACATATAGTTTTAAGGGGTGGTTCAAAAGGCCCAAATTTTGAAAGTGATCATGTACAAAGAATTTCAGCAGAATTGAGGCAGTGTAATCTTCCCCATAAAGTCATGATTGATTGTAGTCATGGAAATTCCAATAAAGATTTCCGAAAACAGTCAGAAGTACTAAAAAATGTAGCTTCTCAAATTAGTAATGGTGAAAAAAATATTTTAGGAGTTATGCTTGAAAGTCATTTGAAGGAAGGAAATCAAAAACTTTTAAAAAAAGAAGATCTCCAGTTTGGCAGAAGCATTACAGATGCATGTATAGATATAGAAACAACAAAAGAATTAATCGCTATTTTGTACGATTCACTTAGGTAGTTATTAAAAAATTAAAAAATAATGCTGAAGAGATAGGAACAATAAAATTATCTATTCCTAGAATACTAAATTGTTCGAGCAAAGTCGCAATAAAAGCTATTGAAAAATAATTTAAATTTAGACTATTTTGTTGAGAATATCCTATTGAGCAAACTACTATCAAACTTGTTAAAAACATTGTTATGGTTCCATATAAAGATTTTTTTTGTTCAAAAAAAATCCAACTCTTTGAGTTAAAGCTTTTTCCTATTAATCCAGCTAATCCATCACCAAAAGTCATTATGAAAAATCCACTAATTAGTGCATATGGATCTTTATCCCAGAAAAGGTAAATCAGAATAAATAAACTTAGACAATAAAATAATGTCCCATAACTTTTTCTCTCAACATCCTCAATTGTTGGAAATAATTTATAGTTGTAATTGGTGAAAACCATTAATGAAACAATTCCCGTAAAAATTAGAGCAGAGTTTTGATTAATTTTTAAAAATTGAGCAATTGGTATTAAAGGACCTATTCCAATATGTATTATTTTTCTGACTATTTCTTTGTTATCTTCATTATATTTTTTAAAAACTATTGAAATTAAAAAAATTAAAAATAAATATAATAAAATTACAGTAAATTTTATCAATTTGGTTAAGCTGCTTTTTGATGAGTTGTCATTACTCGAAGCTTTAATATTGCTTTAGCTTCTAGTTGCCTTACTCTTTCTCGCGAAACATTAATTTGTCTTCCTATTTCTGCGAGTGTTAATGGTTCTTCACCATCTAGCCCAAATCTGAGCTTCATGATTTTTTGCTCTCTTTCATTTAATTGAGAAAGCCAAGTTCCTAAATGCTCTTTTTGAATAGTTCTATCCATACCTTCCATAGGCTCTTCACAGTTTGGATCAGGTATGAGTTCACCAAGTGTACTTCTGTCTTCTTCCCCTCTTGCATGTGCATCTAGGGAGGCGCAAGGAGCACTTTGAGAAATTAAATCTTCTAAATCTTTTTGATCAATTCCCATCTCAGTTGCCATTTCCAATCTTGTAGGTTGTCTGCCAAATTTGTGTGATAATTCTCTGGAGACTCTTCTCATTTTGGATAGTTTTTCACTTATGTGAATAGGCAAACGAATGGTTCTAGCACTGTTATCAATTGCCCTCGTCATTCCTTGTCTAATCCACCAGTAAGCATAAGTTGAGAATTTATATCCCATAGCAGGATCAAATTTATCTACGGCTCTTTCAAGTCCAATAGCTCCTTCCTGGACAAGATCCAATAATTCAAGCCCTTGGTTTTGGTATTTTTTTGCAACTGAGACAACGAGCCTTAGATTAGCTGCCATCATTCTATCTCTTGCTCTTTTGCCAATCTTAATTTGATGAAGATTTCGTTGGGTTCTATCAGTGTCAGGAATTTGTAGCAACTTTTTCATGTTCTGAACATGATGAGCTAACTCTATTTCCTCTGCTGGAGTCAAAAGAGGTACTCTTCCAATGCTACTTAAGTAATAGCCAATAGAATCTGAAGCGAGTCTGCCAGATTTTTTTTGGCTTTGTTTTGCAGTAAGACTGGATTTCGATTTGCGAGATTTGCCCGCAGTGTTTGGTAATCTTGGCTCATCAAAATTTTTATCTGAAGAGCTTTTCGCAGATTCCAGAGGGATCCCCATCACCCTGGCCTCCTAAATAATGGATTTTTTAAAAAGCTAGCACTGAAATTGAAATAAAAACTACTTTTACGTTGAAATTTTAAAGACAAAAATTTTTTTTTAATAGCTTATTTCTTGAAATCCATTGATATGAGATGATTTTATAAAAAATAAAAAAAATTTAAAATATTAAGTATTTTTATAAATGTTGTAAAAATCAATATTAATTTTATTTTTCTATGAGGTCAATTTGCGAACGATTATGCGATGAATCTAATTCATATTTCGAATATGAACCATCATCTTTCATTATCCAAGAAAAGTAATTATCTTTAATGTAAGTTTGCAAAAGCGTGTATATTTTAGATTTCAATTCATAATCCTCTATAGGAGTAACAGCTTCTATTCTTCTATCGAGATTTCTTCTCATCCAATCTGCACTCCCTATAAAAACCTCATTATCCCCGTTATTACAAAACCAAAAAATTCTTGAGTGTTCAAGAAAATGGCCAATAATGCTTATAACTTTAATATTTTCACTTAAATTTTTTCTTTGGGGATATAGGCAACAAATACCTCTTATGATGAGGCTAATTTTTACACCTGAGTCTGAAGCTAAATAAAGCAGTTTAATTATTTCTGGGTCTACTAAAGAATTCATTTTTGCGATTATTTCGGCTTTTTTGCCTTCCTCTGCATTTTTAATTTCTCTCTTTATCAGAAATATAAATTTCTCTCGCATCGATGAGGGAGAAACTAATAACTTTTGATAACTTTTTTGTTTAGAGAAACCAGATAAGTAGTTAAATAACTCAAGTAAATCAGATGCAATATCAGGATCCGTTGAAAGTAATCCTAAATCTGTATAAAACTTTGAAGTATTAGAGTTATAATTTCCTGTTCCAATATGGAAATAATTCCTTAATCGTCCTTTCTCTTTTCTAACTGTTAAGGCAATTTTTGTATGTGTTTTAAATCCGATGATTCCATATACAACATGAATGCCAGCTTGTTCAAGTTGTTTGGCCCATTGAATATTATTGTCTTCATCAAATCTTGCTTTTAGTTCAACAAGAGTCATTACTTCTTTACCATTCTCTGCAGCTCTCATTAAAGCTGCAATTATAGGGGAATCTTGGGAAACTCGATATAAAGTAATTTTTATAGCCATTACAAGTGGATCATCAGCTGCTCTGTTTATAAATTCTTCAACTGAAGTTTTAAATAGGTCATAGGGATGATGAAGCAGAATATTTTTTTTCCTAAGTATCTTGAAAATAGAATTAGGGTTTTTGTTTGAAGGCAAATCTAAATGTTTTAATTCTGGGTGAGTTTTTCCAATTTGTAGATTTTCTTTTAAATCATCTCTATCAATTTTTGTAAGCTGATTTAAATCGTCTAGGCCTAATAAACTTTTGCAAAAGTATATATATTCTTTCTGTATTGAGATGCTTTCAATAAGTAACTTTAGAATATTTTCTGGCATATCTGACTCCACTTCTAATCTAACTACGTCTCCACCTAATCTTCTTTTTTGCAAACTTTGTTCAACAGCTAAAAGTAGATCATCAGCTTCAAGTTCTTTTAATTCTAAATCTGCATCTCTTGTCACTCTAAAAAAAGAGTAATTTATACATTCCATTCCGTTAAATAAAGTATTTATATTATTCCCAATTAAATCTTCAACACTTATGAAATAGTGAGAACTTTCATCACTAAGTTGAATAATTTCATTGGGAATTTTTATAAATCGGGGTATATTTTTTGTTGGTATTTTTACTCTGACAAACTGATTTTTAGAATTCTCCTCATCCTTTATTAAAGCTGCTAAATTTAGACTTAAATTACTTATAAAAGGAAATGGATGTGCCGGATCAACAACTAATGGAGTTAATAAAGGAAAAATAGATGTTGTAAAGAAGTTATTACACCAATTTCTTTGATTATCACTTAGGTCCTTATATTTTTTTAAAATTACACCTTTTTCTTTTAATTCATTTTTTAATTCATTATTTACATAGTTTTCTTGGAGAATAGTTAACTTCTTTATTTCATTATTGATTTTTTTTAATTGTTCTTTAGGGGTAAGTCCGTCAATGCTTTTTTTAGTAATTTCTGCTTCAACTTGAGCCTTTAATGAAGCTACTCTTACCATAAAAAATTCATCTAGGTTATTACTAAAAATTGAACAAAATTTTACTTTGTCTAGGATTTTGTACCCCTTTTCCATTCCAGTAAGGAGAACTCTTTTATTAAATTCAATCCAACTTAATTCTCTATTAATAAAAACATCAGCCTGGCGTTTCATTTCAATACTTTTGATTTTTGATTATTAAAAGAATTATTACTTTTACCCTCTGCAATAAGGTATATCATGAAAAGCAAAATAACGGAACCAGCTATAAAAGGAGATTTAGGACCAAAACTATCATAAACCCTTCCTGCCATTGCAATTCCTAAAACCCCTCCAAGACTCTGTAGACCTTGAAGATTACTTAAAATTGATCCTTGTTTATCAATGTCTAATTTCTTTGATATTAGTGCTCTTAAGGTGGGTGTAATTAATCCTGCCCCAACAGCTAAAAATGATACAGCTGAATAAATATTAATTGTCGCATTTTCTTTTGGAGCAGTTATTAAAAGAGCACATGCTACAAGAATGAAGCCTGATCCGATAAGTGTTAATCGCATTTCTCCAAATTGTTTTACAAGAGGTCCAATTAGTCCTCCCTGAACGATAATTGCAATTATTCCTACTACAACAAGAGTTCCACTTGATGCTTTTGTCGTCCAGTTTAAAGATTCTTGAAGGAAGAATATAAGTATATTGGTCAATCCAGTAAAGGCAATGAAGTAAATAAAAAAAGCTAATGATAATTTTTTAATCTTTTCTTCTTTGAAAACTGTAAATAGGTTTTTTAAAGGGTTTTTTATAAAAGGTTTTGATTTATTTGAGTCACTATTAGGCTTGGTTTCCGGTAAGTAAAAAAATACAAGGAGGAAATTTATTATTGGAATGATTGAGGCTATCAAAACTGGAATAATAAAATTATTATTTGTATTTTTGGCAAAAATAACAACAAAAATATTACCTAAGAAAAAACTTAAACCAAAAGCTACACCAATAAGTCCAAATGTTTTTGCTCTTTTTTCAGGGCTTGAAATATCTGCAAGAATTGTTGTTGCAGTAGCTGCAGTCCCCCCACTTAAACCGTCAATTAGTCTTGCTAAAAATAATAAAAATAAAGGGATAGAGGCTATTGAATTTGACCAATTAAATAGGACCGTAAAAGATAATATTGATATTCCTATGACTGAACCAGTAATACAAAAAAGAGTGACAGGTCTTCTTCCATATCTATCGCTCATAAGTCCTATAAAAGGAGAAGCTGTAAATTGAGCTAATTGGTAAGTGCATGATAATAAACCATATGTACTTGCTTTAGAATCAAAAAGTAAAACAAAGGAGGGTAATATAGGTAGTAGTATGCTTTCACTTAAACGATCATTCAGAAGAGTGATAAAGGCACTAAGGAGAGTAAATTTTTTATTTGGTTTTAATAAACTTTCTTTCACAATATTTACCTTCATTACCATTAACTTCTACTACCATACTTGTTAATGGAAATTATTGTGCCCGGTATTGTTTATTTAGTTGGAGCAGGTCCTGGTGACCCTGAGCTTCTAACTCTAAAAGCTTTACGCCTAATAAAAAATTGTGATGCATTAGTACACGATGCTTTGATCCCGGACGAAATAACAAAAGAGGCAGGAAAACATACAGAAATTTTCCATGTAGGTAAAAGAGCTGGAAAGTGTTCTGTACCTCAGAATGAAACTAATGCTCTTATTTTGAAATTGGCAAAAGAAGGCAAAAATGTTGTAAGGCTTAAAGGGGGAGACCCATTCGTTTTTTCTAGAGGTGGTGAAGAGGTATCGATTTTAGAAAAAAATGGAATTTCAGTTGAAATAGTTCCTGGTATTACTTCTGGAATAGCTGCCCCTACATATTTTGGTATTCCACTAACCCATAGAGATGCTGCGAGTTCCGTAACTTTCGTCACTGGACATGAGCGTGTAGATAAGAAAAAAAAGACAGTAAATTGGAGAGATTTAGCTAAATCATCAGATAGCTTAGTAATTTTTATGGGTATAAAAAATATTGAATTTATTGTGGAAGAATTAATTCTAGGTGGTTTAGATAAGAGTACTAAATGCGCTGTTATTCAAGAAGCTACTTTAAAAAATCAAAAATGTTTGATAGAGAAATTAGATAATCTTCCAGATAAAATCAAAGATAAAGAATTTTTAGCTCCATCAATTATCATTATTGGAAAAATTGTTGAATTTAAGGTTAATAACAATATAACTAAAGTATCTGATGTCTATTTACCAGATATTAATAAAGTTCAACTATATAATAAATCCCAAAAGTAAATTGGATCGAATTTAGGTTTAAGCTTTAAATCATCAACTTGATAAATTTGTCTGCAAGATAAGCTATTAATTGCAACTATTATGTCATCATTTTGAAATTCTGGAGGAATTAATTCTTCTTTAACAATTTTCAATTTTAAAGCTTGAGAAACCATAATCCCCTCTAGACAGCCGCTCTTTTTTCTAGGAGTTATCCATTGATTATTTCTTTTAATTAGAAGATTAAATGTACTTCCACAACAAAGTTCACCTGAGGTATTCAAAAGGATAGAATCATCAAATGATTTTTCATTAGCTTCTGTCAAAACTTGTATTGCCTGATTATATGAAAATGTTTTGCATTTACTTATAAGACTGAATTCATTTATTTTTTCCGTTTGACTAATGCAAACGTTTATCGGATTAAAATTTGGTTTGATTCTATAAAACTCAAGCCATAAATTGTCCAAATTTTTTGTTTCTAAAGTGCTATCAATTCTTAGTGTTCGACCTTCATTAGTTCCTCGACTATAGTTTATTCTTACTGAAGCAAATTGATCATTTTTAAGCGATAACTTTTTAATTCCATCGTGAATAAGTTGTCTCAAAGTTAATTTATTTATTTTGAGGTTAATATTTAAAATCTTGCTACTTTTTTCTAATCTTTTCAGATGTTCATCAAAAAGAATAGGTTTGTTTTCTTTTATCAAAATGGTTTCAAATATACCATCTGCAAATTTTAATCCTCTATTATTAGCAGCAATAAATATTCTATCAATATCCAACCATTGATCCTTGTACCAGCCTAATGTTTCAATCATTTTAGTGAATCAATTAATGGTAAAAGTTTCCACTTTAGTTCATCAGTTTCCTCCTCCGGGTCTGAGTCAATAACTATTCCGCAACCAGCATATATATTGATTTTTTTGTCTTTAATTAAAAATGATCTTATTAGTATATTGCTGTCAAACTCTCCATTCCAGTCAAGCTTCAAAAATGAGCCACAGTATGGTCCGCGTTCACATTTTTCTAATTCAAAAAGTCTCTGGCATGATCTTAATTTAGGTGCTCCAGTTATAGAGCCCCCAGGCCAACAAGCTTTTAGTAAATCAATCCAGTTCGTGTCTTTTTTTAATTTGCCTCTGATTACTGAAGTTAGATGATGAACTTTTAAGAAACTTTCAAGTTTTAATATTTCTGGCACCATAATACTTCCTGTTTCGCAAACTTTACTTAGATCATTTCTTATTAGGTCAACAATCATAATATTTTCGGCTCTATCTTTCTCGTTAGTTATTAAATCGATAGCATTAAGGGCGTCTTGATTTAAATCTTTATCTCTGGATCTAGTTCCTTTGATAGGTCTTGATTCTACAAAATTTTTATTATCTATTTTTAAAAATCTTTCTGGCGAGGTAGATAATACAGCCTCTTTATAATTATTATTTATTATTATTCCTCCAAAGGGAGCTCTTAATTTCCTTCTTATTTTCAAATAAATATCTAGAGGATTATAGTTTTTGGAAGATTCAATTTCGCATTTAGTTGTTAGGTTTGCTTGAAATATATCTCCTAAGGAAATTAATTTTTTCAATTTTAAAATATTTTTCTGAAATTTTTCAGCCATTTCGTCCAAATTTATTTTTGAAAAATCAAAATTCAACTTTGTTTTAATAATATTTTCTTCTTCGATATTTTTTATATTGTTGATTATGTTTTTATAATTCATCAGTTCAGATGAGTTTGTGCCTTCGATAATTATTTCTTTTTTTATTAGATTACATTTAATGATTGGATCATATGATGCAATCCATAAAGTTGCCATATTAGATTTTTCCCATGGGTTTTTTGGTTCTATGTAAGCTCCAGCTTCATAACTTAACCATCCGATCCAAAATCCTTTTTCAATATTTCTTAAATTGTTAAATGGATTATTAGTTTTGTCTAATTTATTGATATCTCTTGATTGGATAATTTTTTTTGGTTTAATTCCTATTATTGACCATTCCCCATTTTCTTTGCCATCGCTGTCTAGCCAAGCTAATCCTTTATCTCCAAATTTTTTTGTTAGATGATGCGTAATCAGTGCTGGATCTATCCATTTTTCTAGAATTATTTTTTTTATTTTCATTTTTTATTATTTTTATTAAGCCATTTTTCATAAGCAGCATTTCTAATTCTGCAGCTATCACACTTACCGCATGGTTTTGAATTACCCGAATAACAACTCCATGTTTTATCTAAAGGGACATGATTATCAAAAGCTAATTTAATAATTTCCTCTTTATTTAAATCTAATAGTGGTGTCCAAAGTTTTATTGGATTATTTTCTCTTCCTCTTTTATTGGCTAAATCTGCTAACTCTTGAAATTTTTTAATGTAGTCAGGTCTGCAATCTGGATAACCAGAATAATCTAGTGCATTAACTCCTAATCCTATAAAATCAGCATCTATTGCTTCGGCATAACTTAGTGCAACGGAAATAAATATAGTATTTCTCCCAGGAACATAAGTATTAGGAATTTTATTAGTTTGTACTCCTTCTATTGGAATATTTTTTTGAGTATCAGTTAATGACGAGCCTCCCCATAAAGATAAGTCAAGCTTAATGATTTTAAATTCGTCGATATCAAAGTGTTTTGCAATTATGGATGCAGAATTTAATTCTTTTTTGTGACGTTGACCGTAGTCAAATGAAAGGCCAAAAATTTTAGCTCCGGATTTTTTGGCGATACCAGTAACTGTAGAAGAATCTAAACCTCCAGATAATAAAACTACTATTGATTTATTTTTAAGAGTCATATGATTTCAATTAATTTTTAAGTATTTGTGAGTTTGAAGGCTCAATTTCCAATCGGGGTTATTTTTTACGAAATCAATAGCAAGAGAAAAACCATTCGCATTGTTCCATGCTGGCTGTAAATAAAAAATTTTATCTTCTTTTTTTAAGCCATCTTCGCTTTTAGAGAGTTGATATTGTCTTAAAGTTTCTTTTTTTATTTGAATAGCAAATTCAATATCTTCTATTTCATTTATGATTATTTTGATCTCATTACAGTTTTTTAAAAAATAATTTTTTGGAGGTGAGTGTCTTTTAGGAGATAAAGTAATCCAGTCATAGCTTCCTGATATTGAATTAACTCCACTTGTCTCAATATGAATCTTCATTGGCTTTTGTTCTTCTCCCATTGTCATTTTTTTTATAGCTTTGCAAAAATTATCCAAGTTATGTTGTAAAGGTTCTCCACCTGTAATAACGCAAAAAGATGCTCCTTTTTTTCTGGCAATTTTTATGCGATCTATTATTTTTTCAATTGATATAGAAGGGTGTTTTTTCTCGTCCCATGAATTCTTGGTATCGCACCACGAACATCCAACTTTGCATCCGGCTAATCTTACAAAAAAAGCACTTTTTCCAGCGTGATAACCTTCACCTTGTAATGAATGAAATTGTTCGACTAAGGGTAAAAAATTTGTCATTTTCATTCAAAAAAATAAAGAATATTAATTTGATTGAGTTAACTTATCTTGAGAGGCTTTTATTAATCCTTTAAATAAAGGATGAGGTTTGCCAGGTCTTGATAAAAACTCAGGATGATATTGACAGGCTAAGAAGTATGGATGATTTTCTAACTCAATTAACTCAACTAATCTGCCATCTGGTGATGTACCACTAATTTTGTATCCAGAATCTAAAAAACTTTGTTTGTAGTAATTATTAAATTCGTATCTATGCCTATGTCTCTCATAAATAACATCCTCATCATATAAGTTTTTTCCAGTTGTATTTTTTGTCAGTCTACATGGATAAACTCCAAGTCTCATTGTCCCACCTAAATCAACTACATCTTCCTGTTCTGGTAATAAATGTATCACTGGATTTGGAGTTTTTGGGTCTAGTTCTGAACTAGATGCATCTGGAAGATTAGCTACATTCCTGGCCCATTCTATAACTGCACATTGCATGCCAAGGCACAAACCTAAAAAGGGAATTTTATTTTCTCTTGCAAATTTTATAGCCGAAATTTTTCCATTTACTCCTCTATTGCCAAATCCCCCAGGTACGACAATTGCATCAACTTCATTTAAGTAAGTTTCTGCTGAATTTTTTTCTATCATTTCAGCACTTACCCAATGTAAATCTAATAAAGCCCTTTGTTCAATGCATGCATGTCTTAAAGCTTCAACAACGGATAAATATGCATCTCCAAGTTCAATATATTTGCCTACAAGTGCAACTTTTATTGGATCTCCAGGATTTCTTAGGTTGTGTATTAGTTGCTCCCAATTTTTCAAATCACATTTTTTATCTTCAAGGTCTAAATACTTCAAGGTTTCTTTGCATAAACCTTCTTTTTTTAAAGAAAGTGGTACAGAATATATACTGTCTGCGTCTAAAGCTTCAATTACAGAGTTGATATTGACACCGCAAAAACCACTAAGCTTTTTTTTAAGAGCTTCATTGATAGATTTATCACTTCGGCATACAAGTAAATCTGGCTGAATCCCAATTGATCTTAATTCTTTCACTGAATGTTGTGTTGGTTTAGTTTTTATTTCGCCAGAGGTTTTGATGTAAGGAAGTAATGTTACGTGTATGTATGCAACATCGTTCCTATTGACATCATTTTTGAATTCTCTTATTGCCTCTAAAAAAGGTAGAGATTCAATATCACCAACTGTTCCACCAATTTCAGTAATAATAATATCTGCATTGCTGTTAGCGGCTACTCTATGAATCCTTTCTCTAATTTCTCCCGTTATGTGAGGTATTACTTGCACAGTTCCACCTTTATAATTGCCTCTTCTTTCTTTATTAATAACTGCTTGATAAATAGATCCCGTAGTCACACTATTTAACCTAGTCATTGCAGTATCAGTAAATCTTTCATAGTGACCTAAATCTAGATCGGTTTCAGCCCCATCTTCGGTTACAAATACTTCTCCATGTTGAAAAGGGCTCATTGTTCCTGGATCAACATTTAGATATGGATCTAGTTTTAATATTGAAACACTATATCCTCTAGATTTTAATAATCTTCCTAAGCTTGCAGCTACAATCCCTTTACCAATGCTAGAAACTACTCCTCCGGTGACAAATACAAATTTTGACATTAAATATTTTTAATTAAGCACAGCCTCCTTATATTTTATTTAAACAAAAAACTTTTAGAACATCCATATATATTCTTATTCATCAATTGTTATTTCAATATCTAATTCTTTTAATTGTGATTCAGAGACATTGGAAGGTGCATTTGTGAGAAGACATTTTGCTTGTTGATTTTTTGGAAAAGCAATGGTTTCTCTGATTGAATCTGCACCAATGATCAGCATGGTAATACGATCCAATCCAAACGCTATTCCACCATGAGGAGGAGCCCCCATTTCTAAGGCTTCTATTAAAAATCCAAATTTTTCATCAATCTCTTTATCAGTAAGTCCTACCGTTTTCAGAACCTGTCTTTGTAAGTTCGCCTCATGAATACGTAAAGAGCCACCTCCTAACTCCAATCCATTAAGAACTAAGTCATAAGCATTTGCTGTAGAGCTCTCAATTTCTTTTTTCAAGTTTTCAGAATCTTTAGATTTTATATTTTTTGGAGAACAAAAAGGATGATGTAAAGCTTCATATCTATTTTCATCTTCATTTCTCTCAAACATAGGGAAGTCAGTTACCCATAAGAAATTCCATTTGCTTTTATCTATGAGATTTAATTCTTTTGCGATATATTGTCTAACCCTATCTAATGACTGATTGACAATTTGTTTATCTCCAGCTCCTAAGAGGATTAAGTCTCCATCTTTTGCTTCTGTGATTTTTAAAATATCAGCTATATGCTCTTCACTTAAATTATTTTTAATTGCCCCAATAGTCTCAAGCTCATCTCCTTTGACCCTTATAAAGGCTAAACCACCAGCTCCTGCGTCTTGAGCTACTTTGAAGATGTCACCTCCCGGTTTAATTCTTACATTGCTAATACTTGAATTACCTCCTTTGACTGTTATGGACTTTATATACCCTCCAGACTTAATTGCCTTGGTGAAAATATTAAATCCAATATTACCTAATACTCTTCCTAAATCTTTCAATAACATTTGATATCTAGTATCTGGTCTATCAGTGCCGTAATTATCCATTGCTGCCTGCCATGTCATTCTTGGAAAAGCATTATTTAAATTAATATTTAACACTTCTTTCCATATTTTTTTTATGAGACTTTCATTAAAAGAAATTATTTCTTCTTCACTAATAAAGCTCATCTCAATATCTAATTGAGTAAACTCTGGCTGTCTATCTGCCCTTAAGTCTTCATCACGGAAACATTTTGCGATTTGATAATACTTATCTAAGCCCCCAACCATTAAAAGTTGTTTAAAGAGTTGTGGGGATTGAGGTAAAGCAAAAAATTCTCCATTTGAAAGACGTGCAGGAACAAGAAAATCGCGAGCCCCTTCAGGAGTTGACTTTGTAAGTAATGGGGTCTCTACTTCTGTAAATCCAAAATTATCAAGAAATTCTCTAGCAACTTTAATAATCTTATGTCTTGTTTTTAAATTTTCTAGTAATTTTCCCCTTCTTAAATCAAGGTATCTATATCTTAATCTGAGTTCCTCTTTTGTATTTTCATAATCATGTATAGATACTGGAAAAGGTAAGTTGTTTTTAATTTGGTTGAGAATTTGCAAATCTTTAACCTTAAGCTCTAACTCTCCAGTACTTAAATTTGTATTTATGGAATCTTTGGGCCTTTCATGAATAATTCCGCTGACCATTATTACTGTTTCATTTCTTAGAGTTTCTGCCTGTTTAAATAGATCTGCACCATCATCGGGGTTAATTGTTATTTGTAGGAATCCACTATGGTCTCTTAAATCAATAAAAATTACTCCACCATGATCTCTTCTTCTATCTACCCATCCGCATAAATTAACTAATTTACCAATATCTGTATTATTGAGTTCTTCACAAATTTTGTTTCTCATCTAAGTATGGTTTATTTATCAATAACTTATAATAATTCTTTAAGGGTAAATTTAGTTAATAATTCTTTTTGTAAAATGCTCTTTTTGTTATAACCCCGTTGAATTTTTTGCCTCTTATTAATATTTCAACTTCATTATTTATTAAGGCATGCGAAATATTGATGTATGCAAAAGCAATAGCTTGTTGTTTAGTTGGAGACCAACTGCCGCTAGTGATAGTTCCAATATTCTCATCACCTTTAATCACTGCGCACCCTTTTCTTCCTATTGCTTTACCTTTTATGGAGAGACCAACTAACTTTTTTTGAATGCCTAATCTTGACTGCTCTTCAAGAACTCTTCTGCCAATGAATTCGTGATTATTTTCTAGATGTACTAACCATCCTAACCCTGCTTCATATGGAGAAGTTTCTTCATTTATGTCTTGCCCATAAAGATGCATGCCTGCTTCAAGTCTAAGAGTATCTCTAGCTCCTAAACCACAAGGTGCAACATTTTTAGAAATTGAGAAATCCCATAAATTAATTGCTGCTTTTTTAGATAAAAGTATTTCTAGACCATTTTCCCCAGTATAGCCTGTCTTTGAAAAGAAAATTTTTTCCTTAGGAGAAATATGTTCAAAAATTTTATATTCGCATCCAAAGTGAGGGATATGTGAGATCGAAGATTCAATCCATTCTTCAAATAAACCGAATGAGTTTTTTCCCTGTAGTGCTAAAAGTACTTTGTCTTTTTTAAAGTTTGTTATCGAAATTTCAGACATATTTAAATTATTTTTTATCCACTGAAAATCTTCTTGATATCTACTTGCATTAACTATTAATAATAATTCTGATATGTCATTTTTTTGTATACCAAGGTCATAAATTATTAAATCATCTATTATTCCTCCTTTATCATTGAGCATTACTGTATAAAGCCCCTGACCTTCACAAAAGGAGTATAAATTAGTAGGAAAAAGTTTTTGAATATAATCCTTTGGATTGATTCCCTTGATAGAAATCACACCCATGTGAGAAATATCAAATAATCCTGCTGAATATCTAACTGATTCATGCTCTTTAATTAATCCTGAAAATGTTATGGGCATTTCCCAACCTGCAAAATCCACTAATTTTGCATTGGACTCAACATATTTTGAATAAAGAGGACTTTTTAGCAAATCCATGAAATATTTAGTTTCTATTTAGTATTTCTACACTTTAGTTTAGAAATTTTTTATTGCATATTTTCTAATAACAAAATTAAGCTTCTAAGTACTTTGGCTGCAACTATGCTACTTACTCCGCTTCTATCAATTTCTGGAGATAATTCCACAATATCTGATCCCACGATTCTAAGGTCTTTTAAAGTTTTAAGTATCTCTTCAAAATCATTCCAAAAAAATCCTCCCGGTTCTGGAGTGCCCGTCCCTGCTAATAAACTGGGATCAAACCAATCTAAATCTATTGTTAAATAGATTGGAGACTTAGCGTATGGAAGAAGAGCTTGTTTTAACTCATATGCATTTCCGCCTGGACAAAAGTTAACTAATTGGTTGTTGTTATGCATAATTTCAAATTCTTCCTTAGTCCCACTTCTAATTCCTACTTGCAAAATTTTCTTTTCAGGTAGCACTTCTAAGCACCTTTTCATAGTACAAGCATGACTATGTTCATTTCCTATATATGATTCTCTTAAATCTGCATGAGCATCAAGTTGAACCAATATCAAATCTGGATATTTTTTTACTAATGCTTCAATTGCACCTCTTGTAATAGAGTGTTCGCCGCCAAGCATAATAGGACTAAGGCGTTTACTAATTAAATAATTTGTTGCTGATATAACCGATTCAATAACGGACTTTGAGTCATTTTTATCAATTAGTATTGATCCAAAATCAACATACATAATATCCTCTAGGTCTTTTTTTATTTTTGGACAATATGTTTCTAAACAAGAACTGACTTGTCTTATTGCTTCTGGACCAAATCTTGCTCCTGGTTTAAACGAACATGTCCCGTCATAATTAACTCCAAATATTCCAATTGAGCAATTTTCGGGACTTCTTTTTGCTCCCATATAAATTGCATTTTCGTTATCAAATAAATTTTTTGTCATCTTATGAATCTAGTTCTTTTACAATTTTATTTGGCATCATTTTGAATGCTGCATTTTGAAAATTTAAATTCCAAATTTCACATCCTTTTTCTATTTTTACGACTTCATCATAATTTTGCTTTGATAAACTTAGATCTTCTGAAGAAGCAAATGTCCAACTCCAAATCCCGCTTGGATATATAGGCACAAAGGAATACATAGTTTCAGAAACTTTAAATATATTTTTTAGGCTTTTCAAAATATTTATGTGAATATTTTTGAAGGATTCAGGAGATTCGCTTTGAGTTGCTAATATCCCCCTTGGTGCAAGTATTCTTTTACATTCTTTATAAAAAGAATGTGAAAATAATAAATTTGAAAATTCTGAGGGATCTGAACAATCTATAAATATAACGTCGTAAAAATTATCTTTTGTTTTTTTTACCCATTTAACGCCGTCATCAATATGTATTTCTAATCTTTTGTCATTCCATGCTTCGCCTGCAATTTCTTTTAGAAATTTTTTAGATATTTTGATTACCTCCTCATCAATTTCTACTAGATCAATTTTTGATATTTGAGAATATTTAACGCATTCTCTTATAGTACCACCGTCACCACCGCCAATAATTAGTACATTAGATTTTTCGTCAAT
>CACBGC010000013.1 GCA_902538695.1 uncultured Synechococcaceae cyanobacterium
ATTTCCCATCCATCTCTGGGAATTGTGTCATTTTGAATTTTCCCAACCTCGTGCCAAAATAATAAATTTCTATGGTCAATAGCAAAGTTATCCCATTCATCTAAATCTATTTGAATTTCCACTTCGTCACGACCGATTTCCTCAAGTGTTATTAAAGGTGGATCTATAGCCGCAGCAGCTTCAACGAATACCCAACTTTCATTCTCTGGAGGCAACAAACTTTTAAGTCGCTGAAGTTCGCTCATAAAAAATTAATTTCTACCAATACTATAGAAACAAATGTTGCTTTTCAAGTAACTTGATTAACATCTGATGATTTATAAGTAGCATGATATAAAAGAAGGTTTTAAATTTATGCCTCAAAGAGGTGATCTAAAAAAAATTCTTATTCTTGGTTCTGGACCGATTGTTATAGGACAAGCATGTGAATTTGATTACTCTGGTACTCAAGCTTGCAAAGCTTTAAGAAAAGCTGGTTATGAAATTGTCTTGATAAATTCAAATCCAGCATCAATAATGACTGATCCTGATATTGCTAATAAAACTTATATTGAGCCATTGACTCATGAAATTGTTTCTCAGATCATTTTAAAAGAAAAACCTGATGCAATTCTCCCCACTATGGGAGGTCAAACTGCTTTGAATCTCGCGGTTAAATTATCAGAATCAGATTTTTTGAAGCAAAATAATATTGAATTAATTGGTGCTGATTTAAGAGCTATTAATAAAGCTGAAGATAGAAAATTATTTAAAGAATCGATGGAAAAAATAGAAGTAAATGTATGTCCATCTGGGATCGCATCTAACCTGAATGAAGCTATTGAGGTATCAAAAGAAATAAGTTCTTATCCCCTTATAATAAGGCCCGCATTTACATTAGGTGGTGTAGGAGGTGGGATTGCTTTTAACCTTGAAGAATTTGTCGATTTATGTAAATCAGGTTTAGAGGAAAGTCCAAGTAATCAAATATTGATTGAAAAATCACTTATTGGATGGAAGGAGTATGAATTAGAGGTTATGAGAGATACTGCCGACAATGTTGTAATAGTTTGCAGTATTGAAAATTTAGACCCAATGGGTGTACACACTGGAGATTCAATTACAGTAGCTCCCGCACAGACCTTAACAGATAAGGAGTATCAGAGGTTGAGAGATTTGTCATTGAAAATCATTAGAGAGGTAGGAGTTGAGACAGGAGGGAGTAATATCCAATTTGCAATTAATCCAATTAATGGAGAAGTAATTGTCATAGAAATGAATCCCCGTGTGAGTAGATCCTCTGCATTGGCAAGTAAAGCCACTGGATTTCCTATCGCTAAAATTGCTGCTTTATTATCTGTAGGTTATACACTTGATGAAATTATCAATGACATTACAAAAAAAACACCTGCATGTTTTGAACCATCAATTGATTACGTAGTTACTAAGATTCCAAGATTTGCCTTTGAAAAGTTTAAAGGCTCTTCAAATACTTTAAGCACTGCTATGAAATCTGTTGGTGAGTCAATGGCAATAGGTCGTTCTTTTGAAGAATCATTTCAGAAAGCATTAAGGTCATTAGAAATAGGTGTTTTTGGATGGGAATGTGATTCACAAGATGAATTTAAAGATGAGAGTCAAATTAAAAATAGTTTAAGAAACCCTACATCTGAAAGAATTCTCCTAATTAAAAAAGCTATGCAGCTTGGGAAAACTAATAAATATATTCAAGAAGTTACAAATATAGATTTATGGTTTATCGAAAAATTAAGTAATATCTTTAATTTTGAGAATGATTTTTTGAAAGATAAGGAACTTTATACTCTAGATAGGGATTTGATGTTACATGCCAAACAATTAGGCTTTTCAGATCAACAGATAGCAAAGTTAACTAATTCTGAGTTTTTTGAAGTAAGAAGATACAGAAAAAAACTCAATATAATTCCAATTTATAAAACTGTTGATACTTGTTCAGCAGAATTCGCATCCTCAACTCCCTATCATTATTCAACTTACGAAGAATCTTTCATTAATTTTAATTCTCAAACTTTTGATAGCGAGATTTCAGAAGATAGTAAATCAAAAAAAATTATGATTTTAGGAGGAGGTCCAAACAGAATAGGTCAGGGAATAGAATTTGATTACTGTTGTTGTCATGCATCTTATCAAGCTTCTGCTAACGGCTATAAAACAATAATGGTTAATAGTAATCCTGAAACTGTATCAACAGATTATGATACAAGCGATATTTTATATTTTGAGCCTGTAACTTTGGAGGATGTTATTAATATAATAGAAGCTGAAAATCCTTATGGTTTAATTGTGCAATTTGGAGGTCAAACTCCACTAAAATTATCATTACCTTTATTTGAATGGCTTAAATCAAACGATGGGATCAGAACTGGGTCAAAAATTCTTGGTACTTCTCCAATATCAATCGATTTAGCAGAAGATAGAGAGGAATTTACAAAAATTCTTGAAGAATTATGTATTAGACAACCTTTAAACGGTATTGCACGTAATCAAAATGAGGCAGAAATAGTAGCAAAAAATATAGGATTCCCCTTGGTTGTAAGACCTTCTTATGTTTTAGGTGGAAGGGCAATGGAAATTGTTAAAGATGAAAATGAATTATCGAGATACATTTCTGAAGCGGTTAAGGTATCACCTGATCATCCAATTCTTCTTGATCAATATTTGAATAATGCAATTGAGATAGATGTTGATGCTTTATGCGATTCAGAGGGTTCGGTTGTAATTGCTGGCTTAATGGAACATGTGGAACCTGCAGGAATTCATTCAGGAGATTCAGCTTGTTGCTTACCATCCATTTCTCTTTCAAAATCAACAATAGAAAATGTAAGGAACTGGACTAAATTAATCGCACAAAGATTAAATGTTGTTGGTTTAATTAATTTGCAATTTGCAGTAATAAATACAAATAATAAAGAAAATAAATTATTTATTCTAGAAGCAAATCCAAGAGCATCCAGGACAGTACCTTTTGTTTCAAAAGCTATAGGTAAACCAGTGGCAAAATTAGCTACTCAGTTGATGCAAGGTTTTACATTAGATGATCTTAACTTCACAGAAGAATTTTCTCCAAAATATCAGGCAGTTAAAGAGGCCGTTTTACCTTTCAAAAGATTTCCTGGATCTGATACATTACTCGGCCCCGAGATGAGATCTACTGGAGAAGTGATGGGTTTAGCTAAAGATTTTGGAATTGCTTATGCCAAGTCGGAATTGGCAGCAGGTAATGGTGTTCCTTCAGAAGGAGTTGCTTTTTTATCTACAAATAATTTAGATAAAAAGAATCTTGAGGAAGTTGCTAGAGAACTTTTGAATTTAGGATTTAAATTAATCGCAACAAAAGGGACAGCTTCATATTTGGCGAATTTAGGAATTCAAGTTGAAGAAGTGCTTAAAGTTCATGAAGGAAGACCAAATATTGAGGACCTAATTCGTTCGGGACTTGTACAATTAATAATTAATACTCCAATCGGCTCACAGGCTCTTCATGATGATGCTTATTTAAGACGTGCCGCTTTAGAATATAATATTCCAACTTTTACAACTATTCCCGGAGCAAAAGCAGCCATTAAGGCGATCAAAGCTTTGCAATACAATAAAATTAATACTTACTCTCTACAGGAAATCCATAATTATTAAAATTTTATTCTAAGTTTTTTAGTTTTTCTCTTAATTGATTAACTAAAGAGTTTCGACTAATTGAAAGTAATTTGAGAGTATCTTGATGCATCTTAAGTTGTGTTTCCGCTATTTGTAGTACTTTTATAGATTCTTTTATTTCATTAGAAAGTTCATTTATTAAATATTTTTTGCCTTCAAATGTTAAAACTGGATTTGCAGAGTCATTAGTGTTTTCGCTCATGGATTTACTTTTTAATAAATAAAATAGAACTATAATTTTTTAATCAATTGTTTTTCACATAATTCTTTATAAATTCCAGGTTTATTTATTAAATCAATGTGTTTCCCAACTTCAATTATTTCACCTTTATTGAAAACAACTATTTTATTGGCCTCTTGAGTAGTGGCTAATCTATGAGCAATTACAATAACTGTTCTATCTTTCATAGCTCTATTAAGTCCTTTTTTTACTTCAGATTCTGATTCTGCATCTAACGCACTTGTGGCCTCATCTAAAAGAAGAATTGAGGGGTTCCCGAGTATTGCTCTTGCTATTGCTATCCTCTGGATCTGACCACCTGAGAAATTTGATCCCCTTTCAGTTATCTCAGTTTCATATTTCTCAGGAAGCTTTTGAATGAAGTTGTGTGCGTTTGCTTTTCTTGCTGATTCTATAACTTCTTCTTTAGTGAAATTTCTACCCATTCTTATTACATCAATAATTGTTCCTGAAAACAAAAAAGGCTGTTGTTGTACTAATGCAATGTTTTTTCTAATATCTTTTGTATTTAATTTTTTGAGATTTCTATCATCTATAAAAATGTCTCCATTATTTGGAGTTATAAACTTTAATATCAAAGCTAACATTGTACTTTTACCAGCTCCAGAAGCTCCAACGAATGCTATGACTTCCCCTCTTTTAATTTCTAAATTGATATTTTTAAGTACTTTATTATCTTTTTTGTAAGCGAAATTTACTTTCTTGAAACTTATTTTGCCTTCAAAATTGGATATCCTTCGTAAATTTTCTTTATCATCTTCTACCGGTTCTTGATTTATGTTTTTCAACCTTTTTATTGAGGCTTCTGCCTGTTTATAGTCATTAAAATTTGTACTTACATGGCTTATTGGATCAATAAGCATTAATATTGCTGCAAAAAAACTACTAAATTCTTCGCTTGTTAGAAGGCCTAAATTGATTCTTGCGGCTCCTAAACCTAATATTGCTAATATTCCAAATGCTTCAACAAATCCTACAACTGGATGTTGAAATGCAAGTAGTTTTAATGTTTTATATTTTGCTTTTTTATTTGTACTTAATTTTTTATAAAATCTTTTCTCAATCCAATTTTCTGCAGCAAAAGCTCTTATCGTGGACATTCCATTTATAGATTCACCTATTAAGCTTGCTAAATTACTTGTTGATTCCTGACTTTTTTCTGATGCTAATAAAACTCTTCTTCCAAAACTGTTAACTGAAATAATAATCAATGGCGCTAAAAAGAATGTTGATATTGTTAGTGACCAGTCTAAATAAAACATATAGATTATTACTGCAAGCAACTGTAAAGTGCATGGAATAGTATCTTGAGCTGTTTTATAAATAACTTCGCTTACCCTGTCTGCATCTTCTGTAAGTCTATATGTGATGTCCCCGGCTGAAATATTTTCAACAGAATTAATCTTTATTTTTTGAATTCTGCTAAATAAATTTCCTCTCATAACTTCACTAATTTCTAAAGATGGTTTTGCTATGAATACATCTTGTCCAAATTGAGCAGTTTTCTGAACTAAAAATACAAATAAAGACTTAACTATTATGCTAGTAACTTTTGAGAGGTCACCAGATCCAATCGCTGGGATTAAGTTTCCTGCAAAATAAGCTAACAAAGGCCAACAAGCTACATAAATAAGCATGCATAAAAAACCTTTAATAAACCTATTCGAATATGGCCTGACTGGTGGTATTAGTCTCAAAATATTATATATTTAATTATTTATCCTACTTTATCAATATTATTAGTTAATAAAAACAATGAAATTGGATCAATTCTTAAAATGGAAAAATTTGGTCTCTTCTGGTGGAGAAGCAAAAATTTTTATTAAGTCCGGTTCTGTCAAAGTTAATGGTGCAATAGAAACTAGGAGAGGAAGAAAGTTAAATAAGGGAGATAAAGTTATATTTCTAAAAAATGAATTATTTTTCGAATAATTCTCCTATTAAACTCAATTTATATTAATATGATTTTCTTGGAGATAGTATTTTGAGAAAATCTGTTATTGCTGGAAATTGGAAAATGCACATGACTTGTGCTGAGGCTAAGTCTTATTTAGAAGTGTTTATACCTTTAATAAAAAACATAAATAAAGATCGTAAAATTGTTATTGCTCCACCTTTTACGGCTATTTCAACCTTTTCTGATCATTCTAATTTTGATTTTTTAGATATTTCTAGTCAAAATATTCATTGGGAGGATGAAGGAGCATTTACTGCAGAGATATCTCCAAAAATGCTTCTTGAACATGGTGTCTCATATGCAATAGTTGGCCACAGTGAACCTAGGAAGTATTTTAGTGAGAGTGACGAACAAATTAATAAAAGAGCAGTTTTTGCTCAATCTAGCGGACTTACTCCGATAGTTTGTGTTGGAGAAACACTAGAACAAAGAGAGAGAGGAGAAGCTATTAGAGTTATTACTAGACAGGTTGAACAAGGATTAGAAAATGCAGATCCTTCAAATTTAATTGTTGCCTATGAACCAATATGGGCTATTGGGACAGGTAAAACATGTGAGGCTAAAGAAGCTAATGAGATATGTTCTTTAATTCGGAAATTAATAGGTTTTGATGATTTGATTATTCAATATGGAGGATCTGTTAAACCTAATAATATTGACGAAATTATGTCTATGAGTGATATAGATGGGGTTTTAGTTGGAGGGGCTTCATTAGATCCGAAAAGTTTTGCAAGAATTGCAAATTATCAATAAAAAAGATCCATGGCCAAGAGGCTGGGGACAAAAAACCTCAATTATGGGGGTTATTAATTTAACTCCTGATTCATTTAGTGATGGTGGAGAATTAAACTCTTCAAAAAAAGTTTTGGATCAAGTTAATCATTTTTTGTGTAATGGTGTGGATGTTATAGATCTTGGTGCTCAGAGTACAAGGCCTGGTGCTGAAGAAGTTGGACCAAGTATAGAAATAAAAAGATTGATCCCATATCTGAAATTAATAAAATCTAAATATCCAGATGTTTTGATCTCTATTGATACCTTTAATTCTGAGGTTGCTTATGAAGCTCTTTTAAATGGTGCTAATTGGATAAATGATGTCACTGGAGGAAGAAGAGATATAAATATTTTGGATGTTGTATCAAAATTCAACTGTCCATTCGTCATAACTCATAGTCGTGGTAACAGTCAAAATATGAATCAACTCTCTAATTACAAGAATGTTTTGAGCGATGTTAAGTGCTCGCTTGATAATTTAATAAAGAATGCTTTAGAAAAAAATATATCTAAAAGAAATATAATAGTAGATCCAGGAATTGGTTTTTCAAAGGATATTATTCATAATTTGGAAATCTTGAGAAATATAGAGGTTTTTAAAAAATGGAATTTGCCAATTTTGATAGGTGCATCAAGGAAAAGATTTATAGGAGAAATTTTGAATGAGAAAAATCCAAAAGAGAGAGATATAGGAACTCTTGCAATAAGTTGTCTTTGTTCTCAATTTAATATTGATATTGTGAGAGTTCACAACGTTAAATTAAATTATCAAATTCTTAAAGTAGCTGATAGGATTTACAGAAAATAATATATTTATTATTCTTTAACTCCTTCGATTTTATCCTCTACCTCTTGGTATAGTTCTTTCAATTGTTCAATATTTTCATCTGAAGTTTCCCAATATCCCCTACCATTGACTTCTAACAAAGTTCCAACAATTCTTCTGAAACTATTAGGATTAAGATCCATTAATCTTTTCCTCATCTCTTCGTCATTTATAAATGTTTCATTAGTTTCTTCATATACAAAATTATCTACTTGACCACTTGTCGCACTCCAACCAAGAGTGTAATTAAGTCTGTTAGAAAGTTCTCTAACTCCTTCGTAACCAGATTTAAGCATACCTTCATACCACTTAGGATTTAAAAGTTTTGTTCTTGAATCTAATCTGATAGTTTCTCCAAGTGTTCTAACTTGAGCATTAGAAGTGGTAGTGTCAGCTATAAAGCTACTTGGCTCTTTTCCGTCATCTCTTAGAGTCTTAATTAATTTTGTTGGATCTGAATCAAAATAATGACTTACATCTGTTAATGAAATTTCTGAGGAATCAAGGTTTTGAAATGTAACATCAGCTGTTTTCATTACTGACTCAAATACCTCTCTTTTTTGATTCATCTCACCAGGATTATCAGCATTAAAAGCATATGTTTTACGTGATAAATACATTTCTTGCAATTCATTTTCTTCCTCCCAAGTTGAATTCTCTACGGCTAAATTAACATTCGAACTGTAGCTTCCACTTGCATTAGAGAATACTCTCGCTGAAGCTTCTCTGATAGAAGTACCTTCTTTTTCTGCTTGTTCTAATGAATGTTTTCTTACAAAATTAGATTCCAATGGTTCATCAGCCTCAGCAGCTAATTTGACTGCCTGATCTATTAATGCCATTTGATTTATAAATAGATCTCTAAATACTCCTGAACAGTTAACTACTACATCTATTCTTGGTCTACCTAATTCTTCTAAAGGGATTAATTCTAATTTGTTTATTCTCCCAACAGAATCTGGTTTTGGTTTTACACCAACAAACCATAAGATTTGCGCCAGTGATTCTCCATAAGTTTTGATATTATCAGTTCCCCATAAAACACAGGCTATTGTTTCAGGCCAGGTCCCTTGCTCTTCCTTTTGTCTTTCAATTAATTTGTCAACAACAGACTTTGCTGCAGCTACTGCTGCTGTAGTTGGGATTGATTGAGGATCAAGTGCATGGATATTTTTACCACTGGGCAAAACACCTGGATTTCTTATGGGATCTCCACCTGGTCCAGGTAAAACATAGTTTCCATCTAGTGCTTTAATGAGGCTATCCATTTCTTTGTCTGCGCAGACCTGTTCCAGACAGAAAAGTAAATAATCAAATAATTTATTTAATTCCTTCTGGTTAATTTCATTAAATCCATTTAATCTGCAGACTCTTAGCCAAGGTGTAGGTAAATTTAAACCAAAAACTTTAAGTAAGTCAAAAAGTTTGGAAAGTAGTGATTTTTCTAAATAAACTCTTCCTTCAACAATTTTTAAAGAGTTGACCATCGCAAAAATCGACTCTCTTGCTGTCTTAATTATTTTTTCATTTAACTCTACAAATTTAAGTTTACCTTTATTATTACCATCATAAATTTGATCAATAGTTAGACCTATAGATTCTGCAAGTAATCCAGGAAGAGATCTTAATCCTTCTTGTTCTCTCTCTAAAGATGCAATATTTACAAGTGTTGCAATAGCTTCTTCTGCTGTTGGAGCTTCCCCAATAGTATGGAGACCACAAGGTAATAATCTACTTTCAATTTCCATCAACTGTTTATAGACATTACCTACAAAAAAATCTCTTTCATCTATTGAAAGTTCTTCTACATCTTTTGAAGGTAGCTCTACGTCTTTGTCAAGGTTACATTGTTTCGAAGTCTCAACTATTGCATTAACAATTTGAATACCCCTACTATTTTCTCTTAATTGTTGATAAGAACCTACGAGTTCACTTAGTTCTTTAAGTCCTTTATAAAGTCCTGCATTTTCAGCGGGAGGAGTTAAATAACTTATGGTTGAAGCATACCCCCTTCTCTTCGCAATTGTTGCTTCAGAAGGATTATTAGCAGCATAGTAATACAAATTAGGTAATGATCCAATGAGAGAATCCGGATAGCATGTTTCACTCATGCCCATTTGTTTACCAGGCATAAATTCAAGTGATCCATGAGTTCCAAAATGAAGAACAGCATCTGCTCCCCAGATTTTTTCTACATAGGTGTAATAAGCGGCAAAACCATGATGAGGACTAGCGCTTCTTGAATAAAGTAGCCTCATTGGATCACCTTCATAGCCGAATGTAGGTTGAACACCTATAAAAACATTTCCAAAATGTTTTCCATAAATAAGAAGATTTTGACCGTCACTATTTAGATTTCCAGGAGGTTTACCCCAATTTTCTTCAAGTCTTTGTGAATATGGTGTGAACTCTTCGTATTCTTTTACTGACATCTTATGAGCAATATTTAACTCGGGAGAACCGTCCATTGCTTCAGGGTTATTAATTACTTTTTCCATTAATTCTTTTGAATTATTTGGAAGATCGTCTATTTGATATCCTTTCGATTTCATTTCAAGAAGTACTCTGTAAATTGAACCGAAAACATTCAAATATGCCGCTGTACCAACATTCCCTTTGTCTGGTGGAAAACTAAATACTGTAATAGCTAATTTTTTGTCCTTTCTTTGCTTAACCCTTAAAGTTGACCATTTTATGGCTCTTTCAGCTATTACATCTACTCGATCTTGGAGCGTATGCGCCTTACCTGTAGCATCATCACGACCTGAGAGAATGATAGGTTCGATAGCACCGTCAAGCTCTGGAATTGCAATCTGAAGTGCTACCTGAACTGGATGTAAACCTAGATCACTATTTTCCCATTCTTGCGTGGTTTGGAAGACTAATGGAAGTGCAACCATATAGGGTCTGTTTAGCCTTTTTAGGGCATCAATAGCTTTAGGATGATCTTGTCTTGCTGGCCCACCAACTAGTGCAAAACCTGTTAGAGATACAACTCCATCAACTATAGGTTGATCCTTATTTATGGAATCATAATAAAACTCATTAACTGGTTTAGAAAAATCTAGACCTCCACAGAAGATAGGTAAAACTCTCGCACCTCTGTATTCCAATTCTTGAATAACAGCAACGTAATGAGCATCATCTCCAGTAACAATATGACTTCTTTGAAGTACTAAACCTATTGTTGGAGTATTGTCATCTTTAGGATTTATATCTTTCCTGTTATTTTCCCAACTTTGATATTCTTTAAGACTTTCAAACATGCAGGGAGCAAGAGGATGCCAAATTCCTAAATCTGGGAATGTTTCAGGGTCTTGAATTTTGAATTCTTCTATTTGATCTTTTATGTTCTCTGAAACAGCATACTTTTCAGAAATCATTAACAAGAAGTTTTTTAAGTTCTCAGTGGTACCGCCTAACCAGTACTGAAAACTCAGAATAAATGTTCTGGCATCTTGAGCTTTTTCAACTGGTAGATATTTAAGTATTGAAGGTAGTGTATTTAATAACTTCAACATTGAATCTTGGAAACTTGCTCCATCAGATTCTTTTTTCTTTTTTATTAAATCTCCAATAATACTTTTAGATTGACCAAGTTGGGCCATACTAAATGAACCTAACTTATTTAATCTCATTACCTCTGGCATAGAGGGGAAAACAATTGATGCTTTAAGTTTGTCTTTAAATGGAGATACAGCATCCACTACTTTTTGAGCAAGATCTTCAATGAAAATGAGAGAAGCCACAAATATATCTGCATTTGCTACATCTTCTTTAAAATCTTCAAAATTACTATCATTCCTAAGCTCTTCGATAAGATAGCCACTAAGGTCTATACCTATTGGCCCATTCATCTTATTTATTGATTTAGCAGCTTCCGTTAAGGAATTTTGGTATTGTGGCTCAAGGACAACATAAACTGCTTTTATTACAACTTTGTGTTTGTTATCCTCAACAGGAGATACTCTGCGGTTTGCTGAGCGGACCTGCGTAAACATTGATTTTCTTTAAGTATTTCTACCAGCCTACGAATGAAAAGACGTTATTGTGTGCAATATAAATAGCGTGTAACAACCTTTAAAAAAAAAATTTTTTGAAAAATGATTGAAAATTCTAAAAAACCTATACCAGTACTAGTTTCCGGAGCTTTAGGCAGAATGGGTAGCGAAGTTGTTAATACTGTATTAAATTCCACAGATTGTGAACTTGTTGCAGCAATCGACAAAAACGAAAAGAACAATGGCGCAAATATTTCTGAATTATTAAATGTTGAAAATTGTGATGTTTTTGTTTCAAATGATTTTGAAGGAACTTTATGTTCAGTAAGTCAAAACTTTAGAAATGAAAAAATCAAACCTGTGCTGGTTGATTTTACACATCCTGATTCTGTATATGAAAATACTAGATCAGCTATTGCATATGGTGTATTCCCAGTCGTAGGAACTACAGGTCTAAGCCCTTCGCAATTACAAGATTTGTCTGTTTTTGCTCAGAAAGCATCCGTTGGATGTGCAATAATTCCTAATTTTTCAGTAGGTATGGTTCTTCTTCAGCAGGCGGCATCGGTAGCTGCAAGGTTTTATGACAATATTGAATTAATAGAGATGCATCATAATCAAAAAGCTGATTCACCTAGTGGGACGTGTATAAAAACTGCAGAAATGATTGAAGAATATCCAAAGAAATTTAATCAGAATTCAGTAAAAGAGTCTGAGTCATTGAAAGGCGTAAGGGGTGGCCTCAGAGATTCAGGAATCAACATACATTCTGTACGATTACCAGGATTACTCGCTCATCAGTTAGTAATTATGGGATCTCCAGGTGAAACTTACACAATTAAGCATGACACTATCGATAGAAAGGCATATATGCCAGGAGTTTTACAAGCCATAAAAAAAATAGGTAATTATGAAACTTTAGTTTACGGACTTGAAAAATTAATTTTTTAAAATGTTGATTCCAATTAATTCAAGTCAAATTTCAAAACTTATTCCTGCAGTTGGTACGGGAAGTCAATTTAAGTACGCGTTGGGGAATCCGAGAAAAATTCTTCAAAGAGTAATAGTTTCTTCAATTGGTGGATTTATTTCATTAATTATTAGTTCGACTGGAGATCAAACTAATAATTTCTGGTTATTCCTTTGTGTAGGGTTCTTTTTGTATATTATCTGGGGGCCAATTCTTGAATCAAGTAGAAAAAATTTGCAATTAAGAAAATATAAATTTTTTTCTATATTTGATGGTTATGTATTAGATATCTATAAAAAAGAAAAGATTGAAAGTTCAAGAGAACAATCTAATAGGCAAGGTCGATTAGAAGTTGTCGAAAACAAAAGGACTTGGTTGGTTCTTGAATTAGAAGATGAAGATGGTTATTTGGAAAAGTTAAGTTTTCCTATGGAAAGTAAGCACAGTCAAATTAGGGTGGGTTCGAGTATTAGATGTTTAATAACATCTGATAACCGTAATTTTGATAGAGATTTTTATTTGACCGATGCTTGGCTTCCTGAAATTAACTTATGGGTTGGTGAGTACCCCTATTTATTAAGACCAGCATTTGAAGAAATTTGCTATATTTATTTGGATAGATAGTTGATACTTATATAGTCAAATGAAAAATAAATTAAATTTTAAAATTGTTGGATCCGGTCCCACAGGTATATTTCTTTCAATTGCACTCTCAAAATTCGATTGCAATGTTTTTTTAACTGATTTATTAACAAAAGATAGATTAATTGATAAAGATAAAACTTATGCTATTACTCACTCGACAAGAAAAATCTTATCTAAATTCAGACTTTGGGAAAAATTAGAACCATTTTTATTTGGCTTTGATACACTTTCAATTTCAGATAGCGTAACTTATGCTTTGACGAATTTATCAATTTCTGACTTAGATCATGATATAAGTTCTGCTGAAAATATTGGCTGGGTAGTTAAACATTCGGATCTCATGAACGTATTTTTTCAAGAGATTGAAAATTATGAAAATATTTTTTTTATGACACCACAAAAATTGTTTCGTAAAAAAATATTATTTGATTATGAATTCTTTTCAACAGGAGCAAACTCACTTGATAAAAAATTTTTAGATTTTTTGGATATAAAAAAATCTTATAGTCAGTCTTGTTTAACTTTTAAAGTTTATCTTAGAGGTCATTGTGAAAAGCGTGCTTATGAAATTTTTAGGAAAGAAGGACCCCTTGCATTATTACCTTTGGAAAAAAACTTATATCAAGTCATTTGGACCTCAAGTACATTAAAGGCAACTGAAAGGTTAAATTCTGATAAGAATTTTTTAATGGATAATTTATCAACTATCTTGCCTGATGAATTTAAGTTGGATCAAATAGTTGGCGAATTTAATATTTTTCCTGTTTCATTATCCTTAAATTTGCCAGTTTTAAATTTTAAAAAATTAGTTTTTGTTGGAGATGCATTTCATACATTTCATCCCGTTGGTGGTCAGGGTCTGAATAGTTGTTGGAGAGATGTTAATACTATTTATGATCTTTTTAATAAAAATAATGCTATTACTAAAAAGCAATTATCAACATTTAAATTTAAGTATTTTTCAAGCAGGATTTTAGATATTGTCGTTACTATTTTCATAACTGACTCATTGATATCAATTTTTGCTAATAGAAACGTTTTTTTATTTCCAATAAGGAAATTTTCATTTTTACTTTTAAATAATTTTCTTTTTATAAGAAAATTAGTCCTAAATCAAATGACTAAATCTCTCATTTACTCAAGTATTAAATAGAACTCATGAATAATAATATATCTAGAAAAACCATAATTTATTTAATTAATGTAGTAGGTTTAGATGAATCTTCTATTGAACTTGGTATGAAATTATCTTTAAAAAATAACACTCCATTACCAATATTATTATGGAGTTATGGAATGCTAACTATTGAAGAACTAGATAAGTTATATTCATTTTTATTTCAAAAAATGGATTAATTATTCTGTTATACTTTGTCCAAATTCTTATAAAGAACAATTACAGTTTTAACTAGAGGAAATCAAGTATCAAGAAAATCTATAGAGAAGCTTGATTTATTATTATTAATAATAGAAACTATTGACTTAAATGGTATCCAGTCCCTTTACGCTTTATCAAATAGACTTAATTTAAATAATGTTTTACCAAATAAAGTAACTATTTGGAAATTAAGGAACAATAATCCATTGAGAAAATCTTTTGTTACTAATAATATTAAACTTAACGAATTCGATGCCTTAATTAGAATCACAGTTGAAATGTCAAAATATTTATATCCCTATATCAGAGAGATAATGAAATCTAAAGAAGATAATGAAGAGAATTCAGTTATATGGAATGATTTTAATAAGAGATTTATTGAGTTAATTAAAGAGAGATTTAATTTAGATAGTATGAGAGTGAAAAAGCTTTTAAATCAAGCTGAAAATGATGAGATTATAATAAAATCTTTGCTTATTTTATCTTTTTGCATTTCAAATCAGGGTTATCAAAAGTTGAAGAATTTTTTATACGATTTTTAATATGATGCAAAATAAATTGTCATTTCATCAATCTTCAGTAAGTCTCGAAATAATTGGATTGCCAGATTATTCAAATAATGAAAAAAAAGATCAAATATCTATAATTTCTCAATGGAAATTAACCATAGTTGATAAACCACTTATTGAAGGCAAAGTTGAACATTTAGGGCCTATTATGGATGCTTTTTATATTTATTCAAATCTTTTAATCAAAAACGAAATGCCCATATATGAGTCTGAATTAATCGATATAAAAGCCGATAATCTCCACCTACATAATATTGTTCTAAAGAGCTCTAAACCAAATATAAAGCCTTTAGTTTTAAAGATTGGTAATTCATTGCTATCAGATACCATAAATTGTTTTGATCAGTTAAACGAATCGCTAAAAGTAAGAATAAAAAAAACTGATATGATTACTAAAATTCCTAAAAAATTAAGATTTAGGTTAATTAAAAAAGTTAAATTTTTAAATTTCCTTATTCCACCCTTTATTGCAATTTGCTCTTTAACTCTACTCTCTTCTTCTTTTATTTATTTTTATAGTCCTTTTGAAAATATAGAAAAAAAAGAACAAATAAATACAAAATAAAGACCCATTAGCATCTTAAATACAAACACGATACTATAGGTTAATTTCTATTCAGAGTATTTCAAATTTATTCTTTGAGCTTTGATTTATGGCAGAGTTAAACATCCCAAATTTGAAATTTAAATCTGATAAATATATTTTTAAAAAAAAATTAAATTTAAGGAGAAAATCTAAAAAACGACTATATATTGAATCTTTCTTTTTATTCATTTTTAGTGTTTTATTAGTTTATGTAAATTATTTAATTCCTAATAAAAATTTGCTGTTACAAAATCTACCTTCGACATTTAATAAATCTTTTTTATTATTGATTGATCTCTTTTCATATCTGTATGAGTTATTTTTGGTGATTTTTATTTTTGTATCTTCTTTTACTGCTCTTATTTTAATGATAGGTTCATTTAATAGGTTATTTAAAGTCTCTAAGAGAAAGTCAAAACAAATTGTTTATAAATAATTTCAAATAGGTTGCATTAGGCCGCCACTTCCTGAATCAGAGTCATCATCATCATTTTCTGTTTCTTCTCCAAATAATGCAAATATGCCTAATACAATTGATGAAAGAATAATTGATAAGGGTAAAATCGAAGTTTGGATTCCGACGTCTATATATTCACCCATAAAATAAATAAATTTTTATAAACCTAACCGAAATCAAACTGATTCGCGGATTTTAAATAATTATTTAATAATTTAATCTCTATTAATAAGTTCTTTATCGAAATTCTTTATTTCTCTTTCAAAAGACCCGAACCACAACATTAGTTGATCAATTTGATTTTGAATTTCAGTTGCACCTATGCCCCTTATAGTGATGATTGAAAATGGTTGGCCTTCATTAAAATTAAATTTATTTTGAACACTACTTGCCAAAGCATTTTTAAGAATTTTAAAAGTAGAATTTTTTAATTTCGTCTCTATCAAGATGTTTGGCTTTTTGAGCTTGATCTTATTAAAACCACATTTTTTAGCTAGTAATTTTATTCTCATTATCATAATTAAGGACTCAACAGGTTTGGGTAAGTTTCCATATCTATTAACCCAGTCTGTAGCTAATTCAGTTAATTCATCATTATTTGAACATTCAGTAACAGATTTGTAAGCTTCAAGCTTCTCTTCTCTGTTTAATATCCATGTTGCAGGTATAAATGCATTTATTGGTAGATCAATTTGAGTGTCGTTAACTTCAGGTATTTCTTGCCCGCTGATTTCTGAAATAGCCTCATGAAGCATTTCTATATATAAATCATATCCAATAGCATTAACCTTTCCACTTTGTTCTTCTCCTAGTAAACTACCAACACCTCTTATTTCCATATCCTTCATTGCAAGTTGGTATCCACTGCCTAGTTCTGAAAAGTCTTTTATCGCTTTCAATCTTTGTTTTGCAGCGTAATTAATTTTATTTATATTTGGATAAAATAACCAAGCATGTGCTTGTACACCGCTTCTACCTACTCTTCCTCTAAGTTGATAAAGTTGTGAAAGGCCAAATTTGTGAGAATCTTCAATAATAATTGTATTTACTTTAGGGATGTCTAATCCACTTTCAATTATCGTTGTACATATCATTAAATCTACTTCTCCATTATTAAAAGCAATCATTGCATTTTCAAGCTCTGTTTCGTTCATTTGCCCATGAGCAACAATAAATTTTAAGCTGGGAAACATATTATTTAATTTGTTTACAGCTTGATCTATATCAGTAATTCTTGGAAGAACATAAAAAATTTGACCTCCCCTATCAAGTTCTTGATTAATTGCAGTTCTTATAACATCCATATCTATTTCAGATAAATATGTTTTTATTGATCTTCTTGATGGTGGAGGAGTGTTTAGTAAGCTCATTTGTCTTAGTCCAGATAAGCTCATATAAAGAGTTCTTGGGATTGGAGTTGCCGAGAGAGTTAATACGTCTATGTTGGTTTTGATTTTTTTTATTTTCTCCTTTTGCCTTACTCCAAATCTTTGTTCTTCATCAATAACTAGTAGTCCTAAGTTTTTAATTTCTATTTCTTTTCCTAAAATTTGGTGCGTTGCTACAACTAAATCAATTTTGTTATTTTTCAAACCTGCATAGATTTCCTTTCTTTCATTAACAGTTTTGAATCTATTAAGTAATGATACTTTTATTGGGTAAGGTGAAAATCTATTACTTATTGTCCTCCAATGTTGCTGAGCTAGGATTGTTGTAGGTGCTAGTAATATTACTTGTTTGCCTGATGTAATAGCCTTAAAAATAGCCCGAACAGCTACTTCTGTTTTGCCAAATCCTACATCTCCACAAACTAACCTGTCCATTGGCTTTTCGCTTTCCATATCAGATTTTATTTCTTCTACAGCAGTTATTTGGTCAGGTGTTGGTTGATAAGGGAATGATTCCTCTAATTCATCTTGCCAAGGACCATCTTCTGGGTAAATGTAACCCTTTAATTTTTCTCTCTTTGCATAAAGTTTTAAAATATCGACAGCAATTTTTTTGATTTGTTTCTTATTTTTTTCTTTTATTTTTTCCCATTCTGTCCCTCCTAATTTATTTATTTTCGGCTTTATTTTTCCGCTTGATCTATATCTGTTAACACTACCAAGTTGATCAGCGGCAACACTTATCTTTCCATCTTGATACTGAATGACTAAATAATCTCTTGAATCTCCAGTTATATTTATTTTTTCTATTTTTAAAAATCTTCCTATTCCATGATTTTTATGAACTATAAAATCACCGGGACTAATCTTATTTACATTTATATTTGAATTGACACTTCTTTTTTTTCTTCTTATGAATACATTATTAAAAAGAGATTGTTGTGAAAATAATTCTTTATCTGTTATCAGGACAACTTTCAATATCGGAAGATAAAACCCCTCTATTTCGTAATTGTTCTTATTTTTTAAAATTAGAGGAGTTGAATTATTAATTGACTTATATGCTTCATCAATATCATTAGGATTGTTTAAGAAGTTTGCATTACA
>CACBGC010000014.1 GCA_902538695.1 uncultured Synechococcaceae cyanobacterium
AATATGCATGCATCCAACAGAAGTTTATGTAAAAGTGCCAGGGACAAAACGAAAAGCTGCAGAATTTGTTTCTACAAAAATTATTAGTCCTAGAAATAACACCACAGTTACAGAAGTTTATGGAGACATAGATTCAGGAACTTTCACTGAAAAAGGTGGTATTGATTTTCAACTTATAACTGTATTAACTCCTGGTGGTTTAGAGGTGCCATTTGCATTCTCAGCAAAAGATCTTACAGCTGATTTACCTTCATCAATTGAGCCAGGCACTGAGGTTAGTGGTTCAACATTTACACCTAACTACAGAACTGGTGACTTTCTAGATCCTAAGGCAAGAGCTAAAAATACTGGTGTTGAATATGCTCAAGGTTTAGTTGCATTAGGAGGCGATGATGAAGAACTTGCAAAAGAAAATATTAAAGTTGATGTAAACGGTACTGGCGTTATTACTCTTTCAATCAACAACGTAGATTCTGACACAGACGAATTTGCTGGTACTTTTGAAGCAATCCAACCTTCAGATACAGATATGGGTTCAAAGGATCCACTTGATGTAAAAATAATTGGGGAGCTTTACGGAAGAAAGGCATAAATCCTATTCAAGAGAAAAAGGGGGTTAGACCCCTCTTTTTTTTTCAAAATTTTCTTTATCATTTTTAAAAATGGAATTACAACAAAAAACTAAAACAGATACTAATGGACTAATACCGCCTTATGGAGGGGAACTAAAAAATTTAATTATCAAAGATAAAAACCTTAAAAATGAACTTATTTCTAAAGCTACTTATGAGTTTGAATGTAGCGAGAGAAATGCATGCGATGTAGAACTTTTGATGATTGGAGCTTTTTCTCCATTGGAAGGTTTTATGGATGAAAATAACTACAATTCGGTCATTAAAAATAATAGAAATACAAGCGGGTTGCTTTTTGGCTTGCCTATTGTATTTGATTCAAATAATGAAAAAGTAAAAACTGGAGAGACAATATTACTTACTTATCAAAAACAAAAAATAGCAGTTTTAGAAGTTAGCTCTAAATGGGAGCCTGACAAATCCTTAGAAGCTGAACTTTGTTATGGTACTAATTCTTTAGATCATCCTGCTGTTAAGATGATTTTTAACGAGAGAGGTAGATTTTATATAGGAGGAAGAGTTTATGGCTTCGAACTACCAATTAGAGAATTCCCCTGCAAAACCCCTGAAGAGGTTAGATCTACATTGCCATCAAATCATGATGTAGTTGCATTTCAATGCAGAAATCCAATTCATAGAGCACATTATGAATTATTTACTAATGCCTTACTTTCAGATAATGTCTCCTCTAAATCAGTTGTTTTAGTTCATCCAACTTGTGGGCCAACTCAACAAGATGATATTCCTGGAAAAGTTAGATATTTGACCTACAAAGAATTAGAAGAGGAAATATCTGATGAAAGAATAAAATGGGCTTTTTTACCTTATTCAATGCATATGGCAGGGCCAAGAGAAGCCCTTCAACATATGATAATAAGAAGAAATTATGGTTGCACCCACTTTATTATTGGTAGAGATATGGCTGGCTGTAAGTCGTCGTCAACTGGTGAAGATTTTTATGGTCCATATGATGCCCAAAATTTTGCGAATAAGTGTGCAGATGAATTGATGATGCAAACTGTTCCTTCAAAAAATTTAGTTTATACGAAGGAAAAAGGGTACATAACAGCTGAAGAAGCCAAAGAATTTAATTATGAAGTTATGAAACTTAGTGGTACGGAATTTAGAAAGAAATTGAGGAATGGCGAACCAATTCCTGAATGGTTTGCATTCAAAAGTGTAGTAGATGTTCTAAGAAGCTCTTAATATTGTTTTATTATTAGTATTATAGATTTATTAAAGATTTTTTATCGTGAACAAACGTTTCAGAAACGTAGGACTTTATGTCCTAGCTGTCATTACTGTAATTTTCATTGGTACTTCAGTTTTTGATAAACCTAGTACTGAAAGTTCTACAAAGACTTTGAGATATAGTGATTTTATAGAGGCAGTTCAAGATAAAGAAATCAGTAGAGTCTTAATATCTCCAGATAATGCAACAGCTCAAGTTGTAGAAAATGATGGGAGCAGGTCTGAGGTCAATTTAGCCCCTGACAAAGATTTATTAAAAATTCTGACTGAGAATAATGTAGATATAGCTGTAACTCCTACAAAATTAGCCAATCCATGGCAACAGGCTTTAAGTAGCTTGATCTTCCCAGTACTTTTAATTGGAGGGTTATTTTTTCTTTTCAGAAGATCCCAAAGTGGTAATGCTGGAGGTGGTAACCCTGCCATGAGTTTTGGAAAGAGCAAAGCTAGACTTCAAATGGAACCATCTACACAAGTAACCTTTTCAGATGTTGCTGGTGTAGAAGGTGCAAAATTAGAACTTACAGAAGTTGTAGATTTTCTTAAGAGCCCAGATAGATTTACTGCAGTTGGAGCAAAAATTCCAAAAGGAGTTCTTCTTGTTGGTCCTCCTGGTACTGGAAAAACACTTTTAGCTAAAGCAGTAGCTGGAGAGGCAGGGGTACCTTTTTTCTCAATATCTGGTTCAGAATTTGTAGAAATGTTTGTTGGGGTTGGAGCTAGTAGAGTTAGAGATCTTTTTGAACAAGCTAAAAAGAATGCCCCTTGTATTGTATTCATTGACGAAATAGATGCAGTCGGAAGACAAAGAGGTGCTGGTATGGGCGGAGGAAATGATGAAAGAGAACAAACATTAAATCAACTTTTAACCGAAATGGATGGTTTTGAAGGTAATTCAGGAATAATAATAGTTGCTGCAACCAATAGACCTGATGTCTTAGATTCAGCTTTAATGCGTCCTGGAAGATTTGATAGACAGGTAACAGTTGACCGACCAGATTATGCTGGAAGATTGCAAATATTAAATGTTCATGCTAAAGATAAAACCCTCTCAAAGGACGTTGATTTAGATAAAGTTGCCAGAAGAACACCAGGATTTACTGGCGCAGATTTAGCTAACCTTTTAAATGAAGCAGCAATACTAGCAGCAAGAAAAGATTTAGATAAAGTAAGTAACGATGAAGTCGGTGATGCCATTGAAAGAGTTATGGCTGGCCCAGAAAAGAAAGATAGAGTCATCAGTGATAAGAAAAAAGAATTAGTTGCTTATCACGAAGCTGGTCATGCACTAGTTGGAGCATTAATGCCTGATTATGATCCAGTAGCAAAAGTCTCAATCATTCCAAGAGGTCAAGCTGGGGGGCTAACCTTCTTTACTCCAAGCGAAGAAAGAATGGAATCAGGCCTTTACTCTCGTTCTTACCTTCAAAATCAAATGGCTGTAGCTCTTGGCGGAAGAGTTGCTGAAGAAATAGTCTATGGCGAAGAAGAGGTAACAACTGGAGCTTCAAATGATTTACAACAAGTTGCCAATGTAGCAAGACAAATGATCACTAAATTCGGTATGAGTGACAAAATAGGTCCAGTCGCTCTAGGTCAATCTCAAGGTGGAATGTTTCTCGGAAGAGATATGAGTTCTACAAGAGATTTCTCTGAAGACACAGCCGCTACAATTGATGTAGAGGTTTCAGAACTTGTTGATGTTGCTTATAAGAGAGCTACAAAAGTTTTAACAGACAATAGAATTGTTCTTGACGAAATGGCTCAAATGCTAATTGAAAAAGAAACTATAGATACTGAAGATATCCAAGACTTGCTCAACCGCTCAGAAGTAAAAGTTGCAAACTATATTTAACGCAGAATTTTAAATTTTTAATGAATAATAAAGAAGATTCTTTTTCGGAGTTCCTGAAAATTGAATCTTTTTTTTTACTTATAAAACCTGAAGATAATTTTTACTCAAATAACTCTATAAGAAATTCATTTTTTGAAGAATTAGAAAACTTAGTAAAATTAGGATTAAAGAATATTGAAATAAGTTGGTCTAACAACGAAAATTGGTTCGATTTTGTATCCGATATCAAAATTAAATATCCAAGAATTAATTTAGGCTCTGCCTCCATAGTTAATAAGCAATCAATAGAAGATTCTTTAAAAATTGGATTAAATTATTCGATGATGAAATTTTGGGATAAAGATCTTTTCAATTATGCGCTTTCAAAAAATTATTTATTAATTCCTGGAATTAATAATTTAAAAGATCTTAAGGAAGCGATAGATTTAAATTGCAACATTATCAAAATTTACCCAATAAAAAGAAAAGATAGTTCGATAAATATACTCAACTATAAAAATATTGATTTCATTGCTGCTGGAGGACTATCAATCAATGATTTAAAAACTTATAATTCTTTAGGGTATAAAGCAGTCGTAATTGGAGATAAAGCTATTAAAAATAAAAAATTTGATCCAAAAATATATGAATGGCTCAAAAATAATTAAGTTAAGGATAAATATAATTTATTCAACAAAAATACTACTTATTTATTAAGTCACATTGAGCATGATTTAAAAGCAAATGATCAGCAAGTACTAAAGCTACCATAGCGTCAACCATGGGAACTGCTCTTGGTAGAACGCATGGATCGTGTCTCCCTTTTGCTTTCATAAGTACTTCTTTACCTTCAGCATTTACTGTTTTCTGTTCTTTCCCGATGGTTGCTGTAGGTTTAAAAGCTATCTTCATCTCGATATTTTCACCATTACTTATTCCGCCCTGTATACCTCCTGAATTGTTTGATGTTGTTCTTAACTTAGTAATATCATCAGACTTGATGAAGGCATCATTATGTTCGCTTCCTTTTAAATAAGTTCCAGAGAAACCTGAACCTATTTCAAAGCCTTTCGTGGCGGGCAAAGACATCAAAGCCTTTGCTAAATCAGCTTCTAATTTATCAAAAACAGGCATTCCAAGTCCAGAGGGAGCATTCCTTACTAGACATTCAATAACACCGCCGCAAGAGTCTCCTTGACGCTTTAATTCCTTAATTCTCTCGATCATTTCTGTTGATACCTTTTCATCAGGACATCTAACAATATTAGAATCTATTTTTTTGAGAGAGATCTTCTCTTTATTTATATCAGAATCAATATCATGTATACGCTTTACCCAAGATAGTATTTCAGTGTTACAGAAGGTTTTTAATAATTGTTTTGCTACAGCACCAGCAGCTACTCTCCCAATTGTTTCTCTAGCAGAGGCTCTTCCACCGCCAGAGCTTGCCTGAATTCCATATTTCAGATGATATGTACCATCTGCATGAGAAGGTCTAAATACCTGTTCCAAATTATTATAATCTCCTGGTCTTTGATCCTTATTTCTTACCAACATTGCTATTGGAGTTCCAAGTGTTAACCCTTCCTTTATCCCACTTAATATTTCAATTTTATCTTCTTCATTTCTGGGTGTTGTAATATCACTTTGGCCAGGTCTGCGCCTATCTAATTCATTTTGTATCTGATTTTTATCTATCTTTAACTTAGGTGGACATCCATCAAGGATAACTCCTACTGCACCACCATGTGATTCTCCAAAAGTACTAACACGAAAAATTTTTCCAAAACTACTACTCATAGAAATATCAAATGTTTTATCTATATATAAACATTATATGAAACCAATTGAAAATTAAACAAAAAAAAGCCCCCAAAAAGGGGGCTTTTAAGTTTAAGAACTTTAAGCTTAACCGATAGCTGGAGCTGAAAGAGCTACAGTTGTAGACTCAGCTGCTGCTAGATCAAGTGGGAAGTTGTGAGCATTACGCTCGTGCATTACTTCCATACCTAGGTTTGCTCTGTTTAGAACGTCACCCCATGTAGGAACAATCTTACCGTTTGCATCAACAACTGACTGGTTGAAGTTGAAACCGTTAAGGTTGAATGCCATTGTGCAGATACCCATTGAAGTTAACCATACACAAACAACTGGGAATACAGCTAGGAAGAAGTGAAGACTTCTGCTGTTGTTGAAACTTGCATATTGGAAGATTAAACGACCGAAGTAGCCATGAGCTGCAACGATGTTGTATGTTTCCTCTTCTTGTCCGAACTTGTAACCATAGTTCTGAGACTCTGTCTCAGTTGTTTCTCTGATTAGAGATGAAGTAACAAGTGAACCGTGCATAGCTGAGAATAAAGATCCTCCGAACATACCAGCAACACCAGCCATATGGAATGGGTGCATAAGAATGTTGTGCTCTGCCTGGAAAACAAACATGAAGTTGAATGTTCCAGAGATACCAAGAGGCATTCCGTCAGAGAATGAACCTTGACCGAATGGGTATACAAGGAATACTGCGAAAGCTGCTGAAACTGGTGCAGAGTATGCAACACAGATCCAAGGACGCATACCTAAACGGTATGAAAGCTCCCACTGTCTTCCCATGTATGCTGAGATACCAATTAGGAAGTGGAAAATTACAAGCTGGTAAGGACCACCGTTGTATAACCACTCATCTACAGTAGCTGCTTCCCAAATAGGGTAGAAGTGTAGACCAATAGCGTTAGATGAAGGAACAACTGCACCTGAGATGATGTTGTTTCCATATAGGAATGAACCAGCAACTGGCTCTCTAATTCCGTCGATGTCTACTGGTGGTGCTGCGATGAATGCAACGATGAAGCAAGCCGCTGCTGTAAGAAGGCATGGAATCATTAAGACGCCGAACCAACCAACATAAATTCTGTTGTTAGTTGATGTTACCCACTCACAAAACTGTGGCCAACCTTTTAACAGCGAAGAACGCTGCTGCTGAATAGTTGTCATGAGTTCGTAAAATATGTCTCTAAAATGAGACGAGTAAATAAAAACGGAAAATAAACTCCGCTTGAAAGATTTTAAACCAAAATCGCTAAAAATGTGTAAATATTTTTTCTTTAAGTAAACTTATTTTTTGGAAAACAGGAGAAAACTACTTCCATGTCTTAAGATTTTCTTTGTTATTGAGGATTCAACTTGGTAATAATCGAATGGCTTCTTAACGGGAAACGATCTAGAGAGGTAGTTTCCTTAAGAGAGGCTAAGCATAGAAGACTGCAATTAGAGGCTTTTGGAGCGGTTATTTATTGGAGTGAAAGAATTTAGGTTTTTAAGGTTTAAAAATTAGAAAAAAAAATAAAAGTATTAAATATTAAATAAACTTATCTATTAAATAAAAAATTCTTATTAGTTTTCAACGATTTATTGTTCCGGATTCTTAATTTAAAAACTTTCAAACTCTTGAACCCATTGTTTTTTGGAAAAAATCACTTCTTTTTTTGTGTAACTCATGGCAATTTTTTTTTCTTTATAAGCAACTTCTCCAATAAAAACTGGCCAAATCAATTGATCCCGTTCATATTTGTGGATTCTTCCTTGGCTATCCAGAAATAATGGATCTCCTTTTTTAATCATTTTCCAATCTTGGTTTATTCTCTCAGGATGAATTATGCCATCAATATCTCCCTTTTCATCTCTTGGATAATCTATACTCCCTTGATGAACGTGAACCACTAATTCCTTAGGAAGTTCTATAAGTTTATTTTTTAATTTATCTATCTCTTCCCTTAGGGAGCTAATTATTAGAGAGAATCTATTTATTATATTTTGATCATAAAAATTTTGTGCGACAGCTCCTATTTCAATAACCAAACCACATGGCCAAGCTTCTACAAGAAAGCCTGTTTGGGCTTTATCTTTTTCGTGCAAATAAATAGGCAATCCAAATTTATTCTGCAGTAATGCAGCTAAACAAAAATCTTTAGATCTCCTCCCATACATAACAATGCTTGTTCCCATATTTGCAGTAGTAGTGTGCAAATCGATTGCAATTTGACAGGGTTTAGATCCGTCAATTCCAAATTCATCTACTAAAAAACTGGCTCTGTTAGTTTCATAAAAGCTATTCTTGTGTTGATCAAAATTCTTACTTTCTTTAAAAGATCTATTTAAATCTACATCTATATATCTGCAACCTTTTTCATAAGCAGCAGGATTACCTATGATGTACTCATACTCAATACAATTATTTAAACTATTTTCTTTTCTATTAAATTGCTTAACAGCCCAAACAGGATTAATTTCATTCCCATGAGTGCCTGAAACAATAAGTATTCTTTGAACAGTCATTTTTTCTTTAAAAATAAAATTTTATGCAAAATAAATACCTTATAAAGGCCTCCAGAAAATTCTGGTTTTGGTTTTGGACCCAATTGATGAATGGCTTCGCGCCATCAGATTTACATGGTAATTATAAGAGGCCTAAAGGTATAACCATTAATAGTGAATACGATATTAATAAAGAGAATGGACAAATTTATTTATTAGTAGGTCATTCTTGTCCATGGTGTCAAAGAACTTTACTTGTACACGAAATAAAAGATTTATCTAAAAAAGTTAAAGTAATTTTTTTAAAGGCTGATGTTGAGCATGGCGAATGGATTTTCAATACAAAGATTAAGGGATGTATAAGACTTTCAGACCTTTACAAAAAAGCTAATAAAAGGATTATTTTTAGATCTACATTACCTCTTTTAATTAGCTTTGTAAAAGATGAAGTAAATATTCTTTCTAATGAAAGTTCACAGATTATAAGACTACTCAATTCAATCAAAAGTGAATCGAAATATCAGGCATTAAGTATTAAAGATGGTAATCAAAAATTTTTAGATTTAATTAATAACAGCATTAATGATGGCGTATATAAATGTGGTTTCGCCAGGAACCAGTCAGCTTACGAAAAAGCAAGTAAAAATCTTTTCGCAGCTATAAATGAAATTGAAAATTTACTGCAGAAAAATAAAGGGGGCTGGATATTTGGAGAAGAGTTAACCTACGCAGATATTTACCTTTTTCCAACGCTTATAAGATGGGAATTGATATATAGCAAACTTTTCAAATGTACTGAACAAGAACTATCAAGTTTTGAAAAGATTATTGAATGGAGATTAAAATTCTTTAAATTATCTAACGTAAATAGGACATGCCTTGACAATGAATGGAAGAAAGATTATTTCAAAGCTTTATTCCCTTTAAACCCAAATCAAATAATCCCAGTTTTACCATCGCTAAATGAAATAATGAAAGTAGAGACCTAAAAAAAATAAATAAATCAATTTCAAAAAAAATGATGTTGTAATGAACACTTATTTAGTTCATAGATAATGCAATTTCATTAGAAATTAACTATGTTATGTATGTCTACTAAAGTACGAAAAGCTTAAAATGAAATCCATTGACGAACACATCCAAAAAGATCAATCGGAAATCGAATCTGCAAAAGCAGAGGGCAATCTTCCAAAGGTCAGACATTTAACTGAAGAGCTAAAAGAACTCGAAGAGTATAAGGATCATCATCCAGAGGATAAACATGACCCTAATGCTTTGGAACTATTCTGCGATGCCAACCCGGATGAACCAGAATGTCTTGTTTATGATGATTAAGTTTTCTTTTGATAGATAATGAACAATAAAAAAGGGTTTTAAAAGCCCTTTTTTTTTATTAATTCTATTAGTAATCTCTATTAAAGTCGGATGGACTTCCTGTAAGTGAACATACAACCGACTCTTCATTTTTCATTTCCTTGACTTCTACAATTGGTCTTCCCATTTTCTTCAAAACCTCAATATCTTGAATGGTTTGACATCTAGCTATTATTTTTCCTTGTTGATCAAAGCAAGTATAGAAATTCATATTATGTTTAAAGAGGTATCTTATTTATGACTAATTTTCATTATTAAATCAAGTGTTTTTTTTACAAAAAAATTTTAAATTTAAGTTAGATCCTTTTCCATACTTCAGAAAGCAGTGAAGATAAACCTTTTTTTAAAGATGAAGAAATAACTAAAACTTTCTTTTTAGATAAATCTTCTAACTTTTTTGAAATTATTTTCAAATAATCATCATCTACCAGCTCCATTTTATTCAATACTATTATCCTCTCTTTATCTAAAAGACCTTTTCCATATTTTTTTAATTCCTGCTCAATTATCTCAAAATCATATAAAGGATTTTCTGCAATTGCATCAATTAAGTGAACAAGTATCTTTGTTCTTTGGATATGCCTTAAAAAATCATGGCCTAAACCTACTCCATCAGCTGCCCCCGATATTAATCCAGGAATATCCGCAAAAAGGCAACCATTACCATCAATTTTTCTTACTACACCTAAGTTAGGTATTAGAGTTGTGAAAGGATAATTTGCGATTTTTGGACGGGCAGATGATACAACGGAAATCAAGGTACTTTTTCCAGCATTTGGAAGTCCTATAATACCAACCTCTGCAAGAAGTTTTAGTTCTAATTGAACCTCCCATATCTCACCATCTTTTCCTTCAGTGCAAGATTCTGGGGCTCTATTTTGATTACTTAAATAGTAAGCATTACCATGTCCACCTCTTCCTCCAATAGCAATAGTTAAACTCTGTTTATGTTTAGTTAAGTCTCCTAAAATAATGCCGGTTTTAATATCCCTTATTTCTGTACCGCAGGGTACTTTAAGGATTGTATCCTCTCCTGAAGCACCTGATCTCTTATTAGGACCTCCTTTGCATCCATCTTCAGCAATTATTTCACGTTTGAATTTGAAATCTAATAATGTTTGAAGATTATTATCAGCCATCAAAATAACTGAACCCCCTCTGCCACCATTTCCCCCCGAAGGTCCTCCAGCAGGAACGAATTTTTCTCTTCTAAATGAAACTATTCCATTTCCACCTTTTCCAGCTTTAAGAATAATGTTGGCTTGATCAATAAATTGCACTTAATACGTTTATTAAATTGTTTTCTAGGTATTTTAAAATTTTATTTTATCCACGCAATACTGCAACCAGGACCACCCTCGTTGTTGGCTGCATCTTCAATCTTATCAACATAATTTAAACCTGATAACCAATTTCTTAGTCCTTTCTTTAATTTCCCTGTACCAATTCCATGAACAATCCATAACGGTCCATGAAATTTTCTAATTTTCTCCTCAATAATTATTTCGGCTTCATGAACTCTTAACCCTCTTACGTCAATTGTATTTTTACTCGTTCTAATTTTAGAGAAAGAAAAATCTTCTCTTGTAGACTTGATTTCGATTTTGGACCTATTGAAATTAGGCTTTTCTCCATTAATACCTTCAAAGTCATTTATAGATAATGTGCTTCTAAATGAACCACATTTAATTTCATAAAAACCACCTTTTTTATCTAAATCTACAATTTGTCCCGTACTATTAAGACTTTTAATCTTTACAAAATCGCCTACCTGAGGGTTCCATGATATTGACTTTTCAGATTTTTTTTGGGTTAAATGTTCCGTCTCAATTTCCTTTAATCTTTTTCCAATAATTCTCGTATCCTCTCCATTAACATTTTTATCTCTTAATTTTTTAATCAAATCTATCACCTCTTGTTTAGCGGATATAATATGTTTTGATAATTTAGACCTTTCAATTTCCTGGATTTTTTGAGCATTTATTTTTTGATATTCATAATTTCTCTTCAGTTCATCATGTAATATTTCAGTCCTTGCAATCAATTCAGCAGCAGCTTCTGCAGAATTTTGTTGTTTAATCCTCTCTTCCTCAAGTCCTTTAATAATATTGTTAATATTATCAACTTCTTTTGGCTTTAGATAATTTGCAGCTTCATTGAGTATGCTCTCATCGAGACCAATTCTCTTTGAAATTGACAAAGCATTACTTCTCCCAGGAATACCCCAGTTGAGTATATATTTTGGCTTCAAAGATTCCTCATCAAAGGCAACTGATACGTTTTCAAATCTTGAGTCGTTATACTTTAAAGCCTTAATATCTCCATAATGTGTAGTTGCCAAAGTGATATCAGATTTATTTGCAAATTCTTTTAATAAAGCCATCGCAAGAGCACTTCCTTCAAGCGGATCAGTGCCAGATCCAATCTCATCTAACAAAACAACTGATAATCCTTTTTTGTAATCAAGTGAATCTAAGATCTCTTTTATGCGGGATATATGTCCACTGAAAGTAGATAAATTTTCTTCTAATGATTGATTATCTCCTATATCCACATATATATTTGGACAAAAAGGGATAATAGGATTATTAGTTGAAGGTATCAATAATCCTGCTCTAGCCATAAGTAAAGACAAGCCCAAACCTTTTAAAGCTGCTGTTTTACCTCCAGTATTTGGACCTGTAATAGCTACAACCTTAGTATTTCTATTAATATAAAAATCGACAGCTACTGGTGGAGGGGCTCCTTTTTTCTTATTTTCCCAAATCAATAATGGATGAGAAAAACCAACTAAAGAAATAATAGGATTTTTCTCAAATGTGGGAGTTTTACCTCCAATCCATTTCGAATATCTTGAACGAGTTAAGGCATTTTCTAATCTTAATAGAATGGATGCCATTTCAATAAGATTTTTTGAATTATCACTAACAACATGAGACCATTTCTTAAGTAATTTAAATTCTTCTGCTGTGATCCTAGCCTCTAAAGAAGCAATCTTATTACCTTTATTTACTACACTTTCAGGCTCAAAATATACTGTATTTCCTGAAGATGAAGAGTCATGAATTATTCCTTTAAATTTATCTACATAATTAACTTTAACTGCTAAAACAGGCCTTCCATATCGATCTCCAATAGTAGTATCTTGCAAATAAGCTAAATTCTTTTGAATAAATTTCTCAACTAATATTTTTCTTTCCAGTTTCTTAGATAAAAATTCTTTTCTAAGAATAGATAGTTCATTACTAGCATTGTCTGAAATCCTTCCATTCGATTCAATGCCCTTTTTAAAAATCGTTTCGATATTCTGATGGTCAATTAAATTTTTTGTGAATGATGAGATATAAGGCCTTTGTTCAAAATCTAATAAGTTTTTTTTTAAATTTCTTGCTGCAGCAATTGTTTTCGCTATTTCTAGCAATTCAGAAGATGAAATTACACCTCCCTTCGAACAAATTTCAATATTTTTACTAATATCAAAAACACCAGAAAAACTAATTGATTTATCTAAATTTTTTTCTAGCTCATTAATTTCAACAGTTTCATTCAAAAGTCTTTTAGATGCCTCGTATTCTGAAGGTATAACAAAACTTAAAATTGATCTTTTACCCATTTCCGTAGAAGCGAATGAAGATAAATGCCTTTTTAATGAATCCCACTCTAAAAGGTTTATAGATTCTTCTTCTAAGGTGTTATCTGTATATGATTTTTTAGAATGACTTTTCTCTTGCATACAAAAAAAAAGAATCAAACATTCGATTGAATCCCTTCAGGAGGAACATAAAGCATCTCAAGCCAATTTCCTTCAGTATCCTTCATATAAAAAGATGCTGTTCCATCTCTATGCTCATGCAAAGGACCAACTTTTACACCAGAATTTTTTAAATCATTTTGAATATTTTCCACTTCTTTTTTATTTTCAAAATGAAAAGCAAAGTGAGGTCCCGCAGCTTTGTAGCTAGGGCCTAACAATGCAAGTCCATCTTTTCCTTTACCTGCCTCTAGATAAGACCAATCTTTATCATCCCAAACCAAATTCATACCCAGCTTAATATAAAAAGATTTCGCCCTTTCGAGATTCTCAACTCTAAGTGCAATGTGACCAATCCTATTTACTCCTTGTGAAAACTTCAAAACAAAGCAATTAATTTATTACTTATCCAAGAATAAACCAAATTTTTGTTAATAATGAGTTTTTAAGTATCCTGCAACCATTGAGATGCATCACAAGCATGATAAGTGAGTATTAATTTTGCTCCTGCTCTCTTAAAACTAAGCAATGTCTCTAAAACGATATCTTTTTCGTTTATCCAGTTCTTCATAGCAGCAGACTTTACCATGGAATACTCCCCACTAACGTTGTATGCAGCTATGGGTTTATTTGAAAATGTACTTAGTCTATAAACAACATCCAAATATGAAATTCCTGGTTTTACCATTAAAATATCAGCTCCTTCATACTGATCCAATGCAGATTCAATTAAAGCCTCTTTTGAATTGGCAGGGTCCATTTGATATGTAGACTTATTGTCTGGAATTACTTTCTTGCTATTTTCTCTGGGAGCCGAATCTAAAGCAGTTCTAAACGGACCATAATAAGCAGATGCATATTTAGCTGTATAACTAATAATACCTACATCACTAAATCCTTCACTATCAAGACCAGTCCTAATTGCTCCAACTCTCCCATCCATCATGTCACTAGGGCCAATAAAATCCGCTCCAGCTCTAGCTTGAGTTAAAGCTTGTTTTTTTAAAATTTCAATCGTTTCATCATTCAATATTTTTCCATTTTCATCAACTAATCCATCATGTCCATCACACGAGTAAGGGTCCAAGGCAACATCTGTCATTATTGCCATTTCTGGAATCTCTTTTTTTAATATTCGAATAGCTTTAGGTATTAAACCGTTCTCATTAAAACATTCTGCTCCATCTTCAGACTTTAAGCTATCGTTAATTTTTGGGAAAAGAACCACACATCTAATTCCCAATTCCCATGCCCTAGTAACCTCTTTTAACAAGCCATTAATATCCCATCTGTAAGTTCCGGGCATTGCGGAAATTTCCTCTTTAAAATCTTTTTCATGAATAAATAATGGATAGATAAAGTCCGATGCCGCCAAATGGTTTTCTCTAACCATTTCTCTAATTGCCTCAGTTCTTCTTAATCTTCTTGGACGAATAATCGAATTCATTTGAATATTATTAAATTGAAAGATATTTATCTAATACATTAATCGCTCGCCTCGCACATAAATCAATCAGAGACTTCTTTTGTTCAGGAAAATTAACTAAATTCCAATGTATCTAGATAAAAAAAGTTACAAAAATATTTTGCACAATCTTCATTTTTCACAAATTTACGTCATTAAGAGATAATATCTTCTAGTTAAGTGTTTATTTTAAGGAGAGCATCTTTGAAAATAATTAATGGATTTCATCTGAAAAATGTAAGAGGCGATATTCTTGGAGGCATCACAGCCGCAGTAGTGGCTTTACCTCTCGCTCTTGCTTTTGGTAATGCTGCGTTAGGGCCTGGCGGAGCAATTTATGGACTATATGGAGCAGTAGTAGTTGGTTTTTTGGCAGCATTATTCGGCGGAACACCTGCTCAAGTTAGTGGACCTACAGGTCCCATGAGTGTGACTGTTGCAGGGGTAGTGGCTGGCTTAGCAGCAGTAGGGGTTCCAAGAGATCTTTCTGCAGGACAAATTTTACCTTTAGTTATGGCAGCGGTAGTCATTGGCGGCTTACTGCAAATATTATTCGGGATTCTAAAACTAGGTAAATATATCACTTTAGTTCCATATTCTGTTGTTTCCGGATTCATGTCTGGCATAGGAGTAATAATCATTGCGCTTCAGATTGGACCATTACTTGGAATTAGCACTCGAGGTGGAGTAGTCGAATCTTTAACTACTGTATTTTCAAATTTCCAGCCAAATGGTGCTGCTATTGGAGTAGCAATAATGACATTAGGTATAGTATTTCTTACTCCTAGAAAAATAAGTCAGTGGGTGCCTTCTCCTCTCTTGGCCCTATTGATAGTTACCCCAATATCAATATTAATTTTTGGAGATGGAGCTATTGATAGAATTGGAGAAATTCCAAGAGGAGTTCCATCTTTAAATTTCCCAAGTTTTAATCAATATTTCCCAATTATTTTCAAAGCAGGATTAGTCCTAGCAGTACTTGGCGCAATTGACTCTTTACTGACATCTCTGGTAGCAGACAATATCTCTCAAACAAAACATAATTCTGATAGAGAACTTATTGGTCAAGGAATAGGAAATGCTGTTGCAGGTCTGTTTTCAGGTTTACCTGGAGCGGGAGCAACCATGAGAACAGTTATAAATGTTAAATCTGGAGGATCAACTCCCATTTCTGGAATGGTTCACTCGGTTGTGTTGTTGATAGTTTTAGTTGGCGCAGGACCTTTAGCTGAGCAAATCCCAACTGCGTTGCTTGCAGGAATTCTTATAAAAGTTGGTCTAGATATTATTGATTGGGGATTCTTGAGGAGGGCTCACAAATTATCTTTAAAAACTTCAGTTGTAATGTATGGAGTACTCCTAATGACTGTTTTTTGGGATTTAATTTGGGCAGTTTTAGTAGGTGTATTCATAGCAAATATGCTCACTATCGATTCAATAACCGAAACTCAACTAGAAGGAATGGATGAGGATAATCCTTTATCAAAAGATGACCAAGCAAAAAATGCATTGCCTGCTGATGAAAAAGCATTACTAGATAGATGCTCAGGAGAAGTAATGTTATTTAGACTTAAAGGACCACTTAGTTTTGGAGCAGCTAAAGGTATATCTGAGAGAATGATGCTGGTAAGAAACTACAAGGTTTTAATACTAGATATCACTGACGTACCAAGACTTGGAGTGACGGCGACTCTCGCAATAGAGGACATGATGCAGGAAGCAAAAAATAATTCCAGAAAAGCATTTGTCGCTGGGGCAAATGAAAAAGTAAAAGATAGATTAGCTAAGTTTGGAGTTGAAGGCATCATTGAAACAAGAAAAGAAGCTTTAGAAACCGCTCTAAATGAAATAGCCTAATAATTTATGGAAATAAATCCAATTCTGCAAAATGTATTAGCCCCGCCAGTTCTTTTCTTTTTGATTGGAGCAATATCAGTACTCTTTAAATCTGATCTAGAAATACCAGCTCCATTACCTAAACTCTTCTCCTTATATCTGCTACTAGCAATTGGTTTTAAAGGAGGTATAGAGATACAGAAAAGTGGTTTTACAGATCAAGTATTGCCTACTTTAAGTGCTGCAATTCTTATGTCATTAGTAATTCCGCTGATTGGATTTTTAATTTTAAGATTTAAGTTTGATGTCTTTAATTCCGCTGCAATAGCAGCAGCATACGGTTCAATTAGTGCTGTTACATTTATTTCCGCAGAAAGTTTTTTGGAAAGTCAAAAAATAGCTTTTGATGGGTTTATGGTTGGAGCCTTAGCTTTAATGGAGTCTCCTGCAATAATTGTTGGATTATTACTTGTGAAATTTGCAGCTCCCAAAAATAGGCCAAAATCAAGAAAAATGCATCTAAGCGCAATATTACACGAATCACTTTTGAATGGATCAGTTTATTTATTGCTCTCAAGCTTGATTGTAGGATTTCTTACTGCTTCCAGTAATCCCTCAGGGATTGCAAAAATGGAGCCTTTTACTGGACAATTATTCTATGGAGCAGAATGTTTCTTCTTGTTAGATATGGGGATAGTCGCTGCTCAAAGATTACCGAGACTGAAGAATGCGGGTTCGTTCTTGATTGGCTTTGCTATTTTTATGCCTTTATTTAACTCATTTATTGGTGTTTTCGTTGCAAGATTTTTATCTTTAGGACCTGGCAACGCACTTTTATTTGTGGTTTTATGTGCTAGCGCCTCTTATTTAGCAGTTCCTGCAGCGATGAGGATGACGGTACCAGAAGCTAAATCTAGTTATTATATTTCAACTACACTAGGTCTAACTTTCCCATTCAATATAGTTCTTGGCATTCCCATATATATGAGTTTAGTAAATACCATTATCCCATTTTCCCCTTTATAAAAATGAAAAGATTAGACTTAATATTTAGTGAAAGAGAACTAGATGCAATCATTAAAACATTAGAAAAAGCTAATGTTCCTGGATATACAGTTATGAAACACGCCACAGGCAGAGGCCCTGAAAGAGTTGTTACTGAAGATATGGAATTTACAGGATTAGGAGCAAATGCTCATGTAATTGTTTTTTGTGAGCAAGAATTAATAGATAAAATGAGAGACAACATCAGGGACGATTTAAGCTACTACGGAGGAGTTGCTTATATTTCTGAGGCAACACCCCTTTAAATTAAAGAAGCAATATTTAATTTTTAAGAATGAATCCAATCT
>CACBGC010000015.1 GCA_902538695.1 uncultured Synechococcaceae cyanobacterium
GCTGGATCACAGAAAAATGTAATTGAATTAGCTTGGATAAAAAATGTAAGAGTAACTATACCGAGAGTAATCGTAACATTATCATTACCATCGTTTGCAAATTCTCAGAGAGATAGAATTGTGCAAGAGGTTAGAAGTAAACTTCTGGATTTTGAAGATATTGATGATGTTCAAATAGAGATAGATAATAATCCTTCCAAAACAGAATCTCAAAATCAAAGTAATGCTCCTGAGTTGCAGAAGATTGATGGTATTCGGCATATCATAGCTGTTAGCAGTGGTAAAGGTGGCGTTGGGAAAAGTACCATTGCAGTTAATCTCGCTTGTTCTCTAGCTAAATTAGGCTTGAAAACTGGTTTGCTGGATGCGGATATATATGGACCTAATACTCCCTCAATGATGGGAGTTGCCGAACAGAATCCAAAGGTTACAGGAGGAAGTGGCAGTGATCAAAGATTAATACCGATAAATAAATATGGAATTTCATTGGTATCAATGGGTTTCCTCATAGAAGAAGGTCAGCCAGTTATATGGAGAGGACCAATGCTTAATAGTATCATCAGACAATTTTTGTACCAAGTTAAATGGAATAATCTTGATTTTTTGGTTATTGATTTGCCTCCAGGAACAGGAGACGCTCAAATATCCCTCTCTCAATCTGTGCCTATTTCTGGAGCTATAGTTGTTACTACTCCTCAACAAGTATCTTTGCAAGATGCAAGGAGGGGATTAGCGATGTTTAAACAACTCGGAGTACCTTTACTTGGAATTGTAGAAAATATGTCAGTATTTATTCCGCCAGATATGCCAGGTAAAAAATATGAAATTTTTGGTAAAGGTGGTGGACAAACATTAGCTAGCGAAAATGACTTACCATTATTAGCTAAAATTCCTATTGAAATCCCTCTCGTTGATGATAGTAATAAAGGTATACCAATCTCAATTAGCCAGCCCAATAAAGAAAGTTCTGTCGTATTTTGTAATTTAGCTCAATTAATTAAGAATCAATTTATTAATGCTTAATTGATGTTTAAGAGAATTGCTTTATTAAATAACAGAGGATTTTTACAAAAAAAAGATAAATTTAATAGAGGTTTTTTATTTTCTCCGCTACTAATTATTCCCCTGTTTTTAGTTATTATCTCGGGTTTTTTGATAAAAAGTATTCAAGGTGATTTTTTAGTATCGAACTATTTAAGTCATATCTTAACTGGTTTTTTTGGTTATTTCTTAGCATTTTTTATTTCTTATATACCTTTAGAAAGACTTAGAAAGTATTTGGTTCCATTTTATTTTTGTACTTTAATATCCTTATTACTTATTTATTTTTTTGGGATTTCAGTTTCTGGAGCTCAAAGATGGCTAAACTTGGGCATCTTTTCTTTTCAGCCTTCAGAAGTAGCTAAACTTAGTACTGTATTAACTCTTGCTTTAGTACTCGACAAAAAAATAATCCTAACAATAAGAGATTTAGTGTTGCCCTTATTAGTAGTAGTTGTTCCTTGGTTATTAATTTTCTTTCAACCGGACTTAGGTACCTCTTTAGTTTTAATTGTTTTGACAGGTGTAATGCTCTATTGGTCTCAAATGCCTATAGAGTGGATTTTGATATTAGTGTTTTGTTTTATTACATCAATACTATATCTAACCATACCAACTCTTCTTATTTTCTGGATTCCAGTTATAGGATATCTTGCTTATAGATCTTCAAAAAAGAAAATTATTTTTTCTGCTCTCGCTATTTCGTTCCATTTATTAGTGGCAAAATTTACACCAATTTTGTGGCAATATGGCTTAAAAGAATATCAAAAAGATAGATTAGTTTTATTTTTAGATCCAAGTAGAGATCCATTAGGTGGCGGATATCATTTAATACAGAGTAAAATTGCAATTGGTTCTGGAGGATTATTTGGGACTGGTTTGCTACAAGGTAAGCTGACTAATTTGCAATTTATACCTGAACAACATACTGATTTTATATTCAGTGCTTTAGGGGAAGAATTAGGTTTTTTGGGGAGCGCTATAGTTTTATTTTTGTTCTTTTTTTTGATTAAAAAACTTATTAATATTGCAACAATTGCTAGGACTAACTTTGAATCTCTAGTTGTTATTGGAATAGCCTCAACTTTTTTATTTCAAATAATTATTAACTTATTTATGACTATTGGATTAGGACCAGTTACTGGGATTCCCCTCCCTTTTATGAGCTATGGCCGAACGTCATTAGTGACTAATTTTATATCCATTGGATTTGTTTTATCTATATTAAAACGCTCTAGATCACTAAGAAGTTGATGAAATCACAAATAACCATAAAACAAATTCAAGAGCTTTTGATTAAAGAAGTTAAATCCATATATGTGGATGATGATACATCAAGAAGAATGTGGTGGGCTTCTTTAGAAGTTATTCAAAAAGATTTCCTTTCTCAGAATTATAAACAGGGGGGGATATGGGTTGCCTCGCCTTTGCCAGCTTTTAATGATAAAAAATTTTTAAATCAACTTCATGGATGGCTTTGGTCACCTGAGGGGTTTCCATATTTTCAAAATGATAATGCAGGTTTTTTACCAGTCAATAATTCAGAAAAGATAAAAAAAGATTTCGATTTAGTTAGAAATTATAAAGTCTTAAATCTTAGTCAAGAAGATGGCTATGAACCTTTTTTGATGATAATCACTCCAAATTTTCAATGCGTATTATCAATTGTAGGAGAAAAAGATAAGAAAATTCTATTAATGAAGTGTGATGAAGAGAGCCTTAAACTTTCAATTGAATTAATGCATGCAAAATTAAATCAAGATAATTATGAGGAAGGAGTAAAATTTCGCAATGCAATCAATAATTTAGGTAATCTTAATATTAATAATCAATTTGAAAAATTATTTTGGCCAATATTATCGGCAAAATTAGCAAATATTACGCCAAATCACAACATACAGAATTTTGTGAAAAATGATGAAAAAAATGTGCAAATAACTGAAGCAAAATTATTACGTGCAATTTCTCATGAAGTAAGAACTCCTTTGGCAACAATAAGAACCTTAATAAGTTCTACTTTAAAAAAATATAAAATGGATGAATCAATGAGAAATCGTTTAATTCAAATAGATAATGAATGTAATGAACAAATTGATAGGTTTGGTTTAATCTTTAATGCAGCAGAATTAGTTGGTAATGAAATGCCATCATTAAATAACTTGGCGAAAATTAATTTAGCTGAAATCTTTAAAAAGCTTACTCCTCTATGGAATAAACAATTAAACCGACGTGGTATTTCATTGAAGATAGATATACCCAAACAACTTCCACAAATTTTGAGTGATTCTGAAAAATTAGAATTAATGTTAAGAGGATTAATTGATAAAAATACTAGAGGATTAAAAGAAGGTAGTACATTAATTTTAGAATTAAGACCAGCTGGTCAAAAACTCAAACTCCAACTCAAAGTACAAAAATTAGATAATAATCAAAAAGAAATTCTAAAAAAAGATAACGGTTCTGATATTGGTCCTGTTTTAAATTGGAACCCTCAAACTGGAAGTTTACAACTTAGTCAAAATGCTACTCAAAAGTTGTTAGCTAGTTTAGGAGGGCATGTCACACAAAGACGTGATACTGGCTTGACAGTATTTTTCCCGATTTCAGATTCAAAATAAAATCATAAACAAGTTTTCCATATATTAAATAATGTAGAAAATTTCCTGTTAATTTTAATTTTGCAAAATATGAATGCTAGTTTCTTATTAGAAATAACTCAAAATCTAGGATGACTGAAACTTTAGTTGGTCAATTTCCAAAGCATATAGGAAGTACTGGGGGTTTATTAAACTCAGCAGAAACCGAAGAAAAATATGCAATTGTATGGAAAAGTTCCAAGGAACAAGCATTTGAATTGCCCACTGGTGGAGCGGCTATAATGCATGAAGGTGATAATTTAATGTACTTTGCAAGAAAAGAACAATGCCTTGCATTAGGGACACAATTAAGAGCCTTCAAACCAAGAATTGAAGATTTTAAAATCTACCGAATTTTCCCAGGTGGTGACATTGAATTTTTACACCCTAAAGATGGTGTGTTCTCTGAAAAAGTAAATGAAGGCAGAGAGAAAGTAGGTCATAATCCTAGAAGAATAGGTGAGAATCCTAATCCAGCTGGTTTGAAATTTACAACTAAGAATACTTTTGATTAACTTCCTTAAAGTTGATATAAAAGAAGAAAATAATTATAATTTGGGCTGACATTATTAATATGATCAGCTCACAAAAAGATAATTTTTTAAAGGCTTACAAAGAAGGTAAAAATTTTATACCTATCGTTGAAACTTGGCCAGCAGATTTAGAAACTCCATTATCGACTTGGTTAAAATTATCTTCAAAAGATGCCCATGGTGTTTTTCTTGAATCTGTTGAAGGAGGGGAGAATTTGGGTAGGTGGAGTATTGTTGCAACTAAACCTCTTTGGGAAGCCGTTTGTTATGGAGAAGAAATAGTTAAGACTTGGAATAATGGTAAAACTGAAACACATAAAGGCGATCCTTTTGATATTTTGAGAAGTTGGACAAACGAATATAATTCCACCATGCTTGATGACTTACCATCAATTGGGCAGTTATATGGCTCTTGGGGTTATGAATTAATAAATCGAATAGAACCAAGCGTTCCAATAAATGAAACACTAGAAAATAATATCCCTCATGGTTCCTGGATGTTTTTTGATCAGTTAGTTGTTTTTGATCAAATAAAAAGATGTATTACTGCAGTGGTTTATGCAGATACAACTTCTTCAAAAGAGTGCGCAATTGAAGAGTTGTATCTAAACTCAATTTCTAAAATCAAGAGAACTAGAAATTTAATGAGAGTTCCTCTAAAAGAAAATGAGTTTTTAGATTGGAATGAAAATGAGAATTTGAATTTAGATCTAGAAAGTAATTGGGAGAAAAAAGATTTTGAGGATGCAGTTCTCTCTGCAAAAGAATACATAAGAAAGGGAGATATATTCCAAATAGTTATTAGTCAGAGATTCCAAACTCAAGTCAAGAATGATCCCTTTAATTTATATAGAAGTTTGAGGATGGTTAATCCATCTCCGTACATGTCATTTTTTGATTTTGGCTCATGGTATCTGATAGGTTCAAGTCCTGAAGTAATGGTTAAAGCAGAAAAAAATAAAAATAGCCAGATTGTTGCGAGCTTAAGACCAATAGCTGGCACTAGACCAAGAGGTATTGATAATCAGCAAGACTTGGAATTAGAAAAGGAATTATTAAAAGATCCAAAAGAAATAGCTGAGCATGTAATGCTAATTGATCTTGGGAGAAATGATCTTGGAAGAGTTTGTGAAATTGGTACTGTAAAGGTCAAGGATTTAATGGTTATTGAAAAATATTCACATGTTATGCATATAGTTAGTGAAGTAGAGGGGATCTTAAAAAACAATGCTGATGTATGGGATTTGCTAAAAGCATCTTTCCCCGCTGGGACAGTAACTGGTGCGCCAAAAATAAGAGCTATGCAATTGATTAAGCACTTTGAAAAAGATGCTAGAGGAGCTTATGCTGGTGTTTACGGATCTATTGATATTAATGGTGCATTAAATACGGCAATTACAATAAGAACCATGATAGTGAAATCCACAAGAGATGGGAAATATGATGTTTCAGTGCAAGCAGGAGCTGGAATAGTTGCTGATTCTGTTCCTGAAAATGAATATCAAGAGACAATAAATAAAGCAAAGGGGATACTAAAAGCATTAGCTTGTTTGGATAAATAAATGAATCAAAATAATCTTTATAAGGGTTTTGAGGTGGAACTTTTTACAGGCTCTTTAAATTCTCATATTGGTGTTTCTGCTGAAATTGAGAAAAAATTTCCTGATTTCGTAAAAGAGCCAGATAACAGAAATGTTGAATATATAACAACACCTGAAAAAGACTATTGTTCTCTTTATGAGAAATTAATAACTCCAAGAAAAAAGTTAAGACAATGGCTAAACAAAAAAGAGTTAACAATAATTCCTTCATCCACTCTTTGTTTTAAACACGATATTCAATTTCAAAGATCTGATATTGAAAATGTTTATCATCAATTTATTCAAGATAATTATGGAATATCTATTGCAACTTCAAGTGTTCATATAAACATTGGAATAGATGATTTAGATAAGCTTTTTACAGCTATTAGGCTAATAAGATCTGAGGCGGCTTTATATCTATCCTTAAGCGCTAGTTCACCATTTTTAAATAATAAAATTACCGAGAATCACTCTCAGAGATGGATCCAGTTTCCTAAAACACCAATTAGAGTTCCTTTTTTTGCGAATCATAATTCTTATATTGATTGGATCGAGGAAAATATATCTAATAAAAACATGCAAAATATTAGGCATTTTTGGTCTTCAATCCGACCAAATGGTCCCCAAAGACCTTTAATACTTGATCGTTTGGAATTAAGAATTTGTGATTTTGTTCACGATATTAATCTGCTTTTAGGGATAACGGCAATGATAGAACTAAGAATTTTAAATCTTTTCGAAAATATAAATTCCTTAGATCCTTTGAGTGCCAGTATTTTTTCTATGGATGAATTATCAGAAATATGTGACCAAAATGAAATAAATGCTGCTAAAGATAGTCTGAATTCAGAATTAATTCACTGGCAAGATGGTAAAAAAGTTATTTGTAGAGAGTGGATTCAAAACTTATTATCAGATTTGTCATCCACAGCAGAAAATTTTGGCATGAAAGATCTTTTGAATCCTATCTATAAAGTTCTTGAAGAGGGTAATCAATCTATGAAATGGATAAATCAATATGAAAAAGGTCTTTCTATTGAGCAAATAATGAAAATTGCAATCGAAGATATGATTAGGGGTGAAGGCGAGAATGTTTGATTATTTAAATAAATATTTGATCTGAATATTTTCACTTGTGACATAATGTTTATATGGAATCTTTTCGACAGATAAAAAATAATAACGTGGATCTGATAAGTAACAATGATCCACTTGATAAAAATCGTCTTTTAATAGAAGATCTATGGGAATCTGTGCTCAGAGAAGAATGCCCAGATGATCAAGCAGAAAGATTGATACAGCTTAAAGAATTAAGTTATTCAAAACGAATTGATGCTAACAGTTCAAAAACATTCAAAAATGAAATAGTTGATATTGTAAATTCTATGGATTTAGCAGAATCCATTGCAGCAGCAAGAGCTTTTTCATTATATTTTCAACTCGTTAATATTTTGGAACAAAGAGTTGAGGAAGATAGGTATATTCATAGTTTTACCAATAAGGATGTTCAAAAATCTCCGGACAACCTTGATCCTTTTGCTCCAGCATTGGCTAGACAAAATGCTCCAGTAACTTTTAGAGAATTATTTTATAGGCTCAGGAAATTAAATGTACCCCCAGGGAAATTAGAAGAGTTATTGCAGGAAATGGATATCCGATTAGTTTTTACTGCACATCCGACTGAGATAGTAAGACATACGATTAGACATAAACAAACAAGAGTAGCAAATCTGTTAAAAAAAATACAGATTGAGCAATTTCTAACAAAAGAAGAAAAAAATTCTCTAAAAACCCAATTAAAAGAGGAAGTAAGACTTTGGTGGAGAACAGATGAATTGCATCAATTTAAACCATCAGTTTTAGACGAAGTAGATTATGCCTTGCATTATTTTCAGCAAGTTTTATTTAATGCGATGCCTCAATTGAGAGGCAGAATTGCTGAAGCACTCACAGATAATTATCCAGATGTTCAGTTACCCTCTGAATCTTTTTGTAACTTCGGATCTTGGGTAGGCTCCGATAGGGACGGTAATCCATCGGTCACTCCTGAGATAACATGGAGAACTGCTTGCTATCAAAGGCAGTTGATGTTGGAAAGATATATTAATGCCACAACTAACCTTAGAGATCAATTAAGTGTTTCGATGCAATGGAGTCAAGTCAGTTCTTCCCTGTTAGAGTCACTCGAAACGGATAGGGTTAAGTTCCCAGAAATCTATGAAGCTAGGGCTACAAGGTATAGATCAGAACCTTACAGATTGAAATTAAGTTATATTTTAGAAAAATTAAGGTTAACTCAAGAAAGAAATAATTTATTAGCAGATAATGGCTGGAAATTTGACTTAGAAGGAGAAATTGATAATAAAAATCTAGATAAAGTTGAAAATTTATATTACAAGTCTGTCAACGAATTTACTTATGATCTCGAATTAATTAAGAATAGCCTGATTAGTACAGATTTAACTTGCGAATCTGTAAACAACTTACTTACTCAGGTTCATATTTTTGGATTTTCTTTAGCAAGTTTAGATATTCGTCAAGAGAGTACGAGGCACAGTGACGCTTTACAAGAGCTTACAAATTATCTTGATTTATCTGTGCAATATGACCAAATGTCTGAGGAAGAGAAAATTAAATGGCTTATAGACGAATTAAATACAAAAAGGCCTTTAATTCCATCTGACGTTAACTGGACAAAAACTACAGAAGAAACCTTTTCAGTTTTTAAAATGGTTAAGAGACTACAGCAAGAATTTGGAAGTCGCATATGTCATTCTTATGTAATTTCAATGAGTCATAGCGCATCTGATTTGCTTGAAGTCCTTTTACTGGCAAAAGAAATGGGCCTTCTTGATCAAAATTCACAAAAAGCAAAATTATTAGTTGTTCCACTTTTTGAAACTGTAGAAGACCTAAAAAGAGCACCAGAAGTAATGGAAAAGTTGTTTAAATTAGATTTCTATCGAGCATTATTGCCAAAAGTGGGAGAATCTTTCAAGCCTCTGCAAGAATTAATGCTTGGATACTCTGATAGCAATAAAGATTCTGGCTTTGTTTCTAGTAATTGGGAAATTCATAGAGCCCAAATAGCTCTTCAAAATCTTTCAAGTAGAAATAACATATTGCTAAGACTTTTCCATGGAAGAGGTGGTTCTGTAGGGAGAGGAGGAGGACCAGCCTACCAGGCAATATTGGCCCAACCAAGCGGCACTTTAAAAGGGCGAATAAAAATAACGGAACAAGGCGAAGTTTTAGCGTCTAAATATAGTCTTCCGGAACTGGCTTTGTATAATCTTGAGACTGTCACTACAGCGGTAATTCAAAATAGTTTAGTAAATAATAGACTTGACGCTACTCCAGAGTGGAATCAATTAATGTCTAGGTTGGCAGAAACATCAAGGTCTCATTACAGAAAATTAGTGCATGAGAATCCTGATTTGTTAAATTTCTTTCAAGAGGTCACTCCAATAGAAGAAATAAGTAAATTACAGATATCTAGTAGGCCTGCTAGAAGAAAAAAAGGTGCAAAAGATTTGTCAAGTTTAAGAGCTATTCCATGGGTATTTGGTTGGACACAAAGTAGATTTCTTTTACCAAGTTGGTTTGGAGTAGGCACCGCATTGTCCTCTGAATTAAATTCAGATCCACAACAAATTGAATTATTAAGAGTTCTACATCAAAGATGGCCATTTTTTAGGATGCTCATATCTAAGGTAGAAATGACATTATCTAAGGTGGATTTGGAAGTTGCTAGATATTATGTCGATACTCTTGGCAGTAAAGAAAACAAAGATTCTTTTGATGATATTTTTGAAGTAATTTCTAAGGAATATAATCTTACAAAATCTTTAATACTTGAAATTACTGGTAAAAATAAGCTCCTAGAATCTGATAGAGACTTGAAATCATCAGTAAGCTTGAGAAATAAGACAATTATTCCATTAGGGTTTTTGCAGGTTTCACTTCTAAGAAGATTAAGAGACCAGACAAGACAACCCCCAATAAGCGAATTTATGATAGATAAAGATGAATCTAGAAGGGCTTACAGCAGAAGTGAACTATTGAGGGGAGCACTTTTAACTATTAATGGGATAGCAGCTGGCATGAGAAATACGGGTTGATAATTGCAGTATTTTTCTAAAAAAAAACTTGTTCTACCAGAAGGTTATTTTGTTAACTCTTCCCAAATTCCATTAGCTAAAGAAGTTAATAAACTTTTATCAAATTGTGGTTGTGAGACGTTTCCAATAAAACCTCTTTCTGAGGCTATTCAGAAAAGTAATTTCTTTTTTACCATACAGAATGAATTAAAGAATAAATTATATGGTTTTGTAAGGGTTACTTCAGACAGGGGATTGAATGCTAACTTGTGGAATTTAAGTGCATTGCCAGGGAATAATCAGCAACTTTATTATTCAATATTGCTTCAAGTAACTCTTGAGAAAATAAATAGAGAAATGCCTGGATGCAGTATTTCTGTACAGGCTCCAGTCTCTTCGTTTTTAAGTTTAGAGGAAAATGGATTTATACTAGATCCAAATGGAATAAGAGTAATGGGATATAAACTTTAAAAATCATTTTACGAGCATGGAGGGATTCGAACCCCCGACTCTCAGAACCGGAATCTGATGCTCTATCCAACTGAGCTACATGCCCTTTAATTTTTCAATTTCTTTAAAGAAAATCTAAATATTTTAAACTTAGCTAATTTAATTAATGAATGCACAAAAAAAATTTTTTTAAATAAATTAAAAATTAAAAATTTTCGGAACCATAAAAGTTTTGAAATTGATCTAAAAGAGCAAAGAGCAATTGTTCTTGGCTGCAATGGTATTGGCAAATCAAATTTACTTGAATCGGTTGAATTTTTAAGTCAATTAAAATCTAATAGAGCACTAAGCGATAAAGATTTAATAGAGAACGATAGTGATATGGCTGTAGTTATAGGACAGATAAATTTTAAAGACGATTTAAAGTTGAATTTATTCCGTAAAGGGCCTAAAAGAATTTATGTTAATGAATCAATCTTGAAAAAACAGAGTGAAATAAAGAATTATATTCGGAGTGTATGTTTCTGTTCTAATGATATAGATATTGTTAGAAGTGAACCAAGTTATCGAAGAACATGGATTGATAAAGTCGTATCTCAGCTTGAACCAGTATATCTAGACCTGATAAGTAGATTTAATAGGCTTTTAAAACAAAGAAGTCATTTTTGGCGTTCGGAAAGTTTCTTAAAAACCCAATCCACAGATATTGTTGAAAGCTTTGATATTCAAATGTCAATAATAAGTACAAGAATTTTTCGGCGTAGAAGAAGAGCTTTATTAAAAATAAAACCATATGTTGAATATTGGCATAATCATTTAAGTAAATCTCAAGAGCAAATAGACATAAATTATCTATCGGGGATACAAAATATAAGTCCAGAAGAAGAAGAAGAAGAAGAAGTTATTAGTAAAAAAATAGCAGAACAACTCTTAAATCAGCGTTCAATAGAAGCATTGACTGGTAAATGTAATTTTGGCCCTCATCGTGATGATATTGAGTTTCTAATTAATAATGTTTCAGTTAGAAAATATGGTTCCTCAGGACAGCAAAGGACTTTTATCTTAGCTTTAAAGATGGCTGAACTCGATTTATTAACTAAAACATTAAATGTTCCTCCAATACTTATCTTGGATGATGTCTTGGCGGAATTAGATTTAACCAGGCAAAATTTATTGTTAAATTCTGTTGGTAAAGATAGTCAATGTTTTATAAGTGCGACACATTTAGATAAATTTAATCAGTCTTTCTTAGGCTCTTCACAAATGATTTACTTATAATTTTAAAAAGCATGTTTTTTAGCTAATCTTAATTTCATATACATTTCTTAAATGGAAATTTACAAAAAAAGTCAAATTTTAAATTCGTTAAGTAATGAGCAAAAATTAATTCATCAAAGTAAACACTTTTTGTTGGAACTTTACAGATGCGATCGCGAAAAATTAAATGACGAATCCTTTTTGCGCTGTATTTTAAATAGAGCTGCTAAATTGGCAAATGCAACAGTTTTGAATTTGATAAGTAATAAATTTGAGCCTCAGGGGGTTACGGCAATTGCATTACTGGCAGAATCTCATATTTCAATACATACTTGGCCTGAATCTAATTATTCGGCAGTCGATATTTTTACATGTGGTCAAAATATGATGCCTGAACTAGCTAGTCAATATTTAATTGAATCTTTGATGGCTAAAGAACATTCTTTGCGTGTCATTGAGCGAAATCCACCTTCGGAAGTCTCTAATCAGATCAGAACGGTTGTTTGACAATATTTACCTATTTAATTTTCCGCTTACAAGTCCCTCAAGATCTAAACTTGTGCAATTAAATCCTAAATTAGAAAAATATTGAACTAACTCACTAAAATTATATTTGTTAAAAAAATGCTTTAATTCATCTTGGGGAATTTCTATTCTTGCAGTTGAGCCTTGGCATCTAACTCTAACCTCCGATATTCCACACTCTTTAAGATATTCTTCTGCCTTCTCAACCATTTTTAGCCTTTCACTAGTTATTTCATGGCCATAAGGAAATCTTGATGATAAACAAGGTTGAGCAGGTTTATCCCACCAAGGAAAACCCAATGCTTTTGATATATCCCTGATGTCTTGTTTTGAGAATTTAAATTTTGCAAGGGGAGAGATAACTCCTGCTTGTTTTGAGGCTTGTATACCTGGTCTGTAATCTTTAAGGTCATCCAGATTGACTCCATCTAAAACTATCTTGTAATTAAGTTTTTTAGAGAGGTAGGTTGTATGTTTGTGGAGCTCTTTTTTGCATGTAAAGCACCTATCCTTAGGATTTTCACTGTAACTTGATTGGTCTAATTCTGATGTTTTAATCTCTACATGCTTTACTCCAATCCATTTTGCTTGCCTTCTTGCTTCTTCACGAAGAGTAGTGGCTAATGCAGGAGAAATTCCAGTTATGGCAATTGCTTTGCTACCTAATTGCTCGAATGCTAATGATGCTACTAATGTACTATCAACTCCTCCGGAATAAGCAATACAAACACTATCAAGATTCTTAATGTATCTTCTAATTGTATAAAGCTTTTCACTTTGTTCATCAGAGAGAATTTCTAGTTGATTGAACATGCTAATTACTTTAAAATTCAAATTACCTATGAATAGGTTGAATTTATTATTAAATCTTTAATAATATACTTATCTATATCTTAGATTAAATTTACTAATTTTGTTCAATTGACGAATACGAGTAGAAATAGAGGAATTGGAATCGTCACAGCAAGTGACAGTCAAGAGAGATCAAAAGGTCAATTACATATTTATGATGGAGAGGGTAAGGGGAAAAGTCAGGCTGCTTTGGGAGTAGTTCTCAGGACAATAGGATTAGGAATATGCGAAAAAAGACAGTCAAGAGTTTTACTTCTAAGATTTTTAAAAGGCCCTGAGAGACCATATGACGAGGATTCAGCTATAGAGGCTTTACAAAGAGGCTTTCCACATTTAATTGACCATGTAAGGACAGGAAGATCAGAATTTTTCACTGCTGACCAAGTTACAAAGTTTGATGTAGGTGAGGCCGAAAGAGGTTGGAATATTGCTAAAGGAGCAATTGCTAGTTCTCTTTACTCTGTAGTTGTACTAGATGAGTTAAATCCAGTTCTTGATTTAGGAATGCTTGATATCAATGAAGTAGTTGATACTCTACAAAATCGTCCAGATGGATTAGAAATAATTATTACAGGAAGGGCAGCCCCACCCTCTTTGGTAAGAATATCTCAACTCCACTCAGAAATGAGACCACGTTTGATAGGAGACCTATCAGAACTATCTAAAAAAAGTAGTTCAAGTGGCGGAATTGAGATTTATACAGGTGAAGGAAAGGGTAAATCTACAAGTGCACTCGGTAAGGCTCTTCAAGCTATTGGCAAAGGAATATCTCAAGATAAAAGTCATAGAGTTTTAATATTACAGTGGTTAAAAGGTGGAAATGGATATACCGAAGATGCTGCCATAGAAGCTTTGAGAGAGAGTTACCCTCATTTAGTAGATCATTTGCGTTCAGGCAGAGATGCCATCGTATGGAGAGGTCAACAACAACCAATTGATTATGTTGAGGCTGAAAGAGCATGGGAAATTGCTAAAGCTGCTATTTTGTCTGGCTTGTATAAAACAATCATTTTAGATGAATTGAATCCAACTGTTGATTTAGAGTTGTTACCTGTGGAATCAATACATCAAACGCTCTTAAAAAAACCAGCAGATACAGAAGTTGTAATTACTGGGAGGTGTAAAAATGAACCCTCATACTTTGAACTAGCTGATGTTTACTCTGAAATGGTTTGTCATAAGCATTATGCAAATGTGGGAGTTGATTTAAAAAGAGGAGTTGATTACTAACTTATTATTAAAAAATTATTTGCACAATATTTTTTTATTTTTTCAATGCCGCCTTCAATAGATCTTGATGGAATTTTGAATTTAGACAAGATTCTTGAAGCTTTTTCAGAGCGTTTCCCCGATTTACATATAGTGAAAACCTCTTTATTTAAACTTTCTTTTTGAATAAATTTTAAGTCAGATTCTTGCTTCAAATGACTCAGGGGAATTGAGATAGATCCCTTTATTGCGGATTTAGAAAACTCGTCATTTTCTCTAACATCAATTAAAAGAATTTTGTTAGGTTTTGCTTTGTATAAACTATTAAAGTCATTAGCATTAATACTTTTAATTTCATCGTTTTTCCCGCAATATTCATCACTATTATAAAAGCTCTCAAACTGAGAGAGATTTTTTATTCGTTTATTTACCTCACAACTTTTTAGATGTAATTTTTTCATATTCATATTAAATAGATCAAAAATTAAAATTTTCCCATCTAAAATTTCACCTTTTTTCAAAATGATTTTGATAATTTCATTAACCTGAAGAATTCCTATTAAACCTGTTGAAACACCTACAACCCCGTATTCTGCACAACTAGGGACAGCATTTTTTGTAGGTGATTCTGGAAGTAAGTCTCTTAAATTAGGACTATTTTTATATAAATTGAAAACACTCACTTGCCCTTCAAAGCCTTGTACACTTCCAAAGACTAGGGGTTTTTTTAATATCAGGCATGAATCATTTATTAAATATCTTGTGCCAAAGTTATCCGAGCAATCACAAATAACATCAAACTCCTTTATTAATTCAAGAGCATTTTTAGGATTAATTCTCTCTGAAAAGGTTAATATTTCACAATTAGGATTGAATTTTTTAATTCTTTCCCGAGCAGAATCAATTTTAAGATTGCCAATAGTATTTGTTTCATGAATTATCTGTCTCTGGAGATTAGACTTTTCAACTTGATCGTTATCAACTATTCCAATTCTCCCTATTCCTGCTGCAGCTAGATAAAGCAAAACGGAAGAACCAAGCCCACCTGCTCCAATGCATAATACTGAGCTGTTTTTAAGATTTAGTTGGCCCTCATAACCTATCTCTTTGAGGGTCAAATGTTTTTGATATCTTTCTTCTTCATCAGAGTTTAAGAAATTAAATTTTATATCTTTGGACATTGAAATCCTTTAATTTTTGCGAGATAAACTATGAAAATATAATAATTAAAATAAAAATTTTAGACTTTTAAATTTTTCTTATTACTCTAATTTATTAATGTTTTTGTTAGAACTAGACCATAATGTGAAGTTTTTATAAATCAATTTTAAGTTTAAATATCTTCAGAAAGTATATATACCAACGGCTCTAAAAAAATACAAAATGTTTCGGTTCGGAATTTTGCACAACAAAAAGGTAGTCAATAGACGTTTTTTCCGATACTGTCTGGTTCATATATTAAGTTTACTGAATTCATGAGTGATAACACTCCAGAGTCAAACCAAGACTCCGGCTCCGATACAAGCTCAGAAACCAAAAGTTTTTCAGAGAAGTACTCTGATGTTGTGGGAAAAGTCAACGAAACCCTTGGTAATGTTGATTGGACTCAAATGGGCAAGTACGGCAAGGCGGCAGGCATCATTGCTGTTGTCGTAATAGCTCAGATAATAATTAAAGTTGTCATTGACACGATAAACTTTTTCCCAATTCTTCCTGGTTTACTAGAACTGCTAGGGGTCATTGTTGTCGGTCAATGGAGCTGGCAAAATCTTCGTACCAGTGAAAATCGCGAAGCTGTTCTAGATAAGGTACAAAATCTTAAGAAGACATATTTAGGGTAGTTAAAGATTACATATTAAGAATTGCTTTTACGTAATCTTCAACTTGGCTTAAGTACCCTCCTCCAAACATATTGGCGTGATTCAATATGTGATAAAAATTATAAATAATAATTCTTTTTTCAAATCCGTTTTTTATAGGAAAAATTCTATGGTATTCTTCATAAAATTCTTTTCTAAAACCTCCAAATAATTTTGTCATAGCTATATCTACTTCATTATCTGCCCACCAAGATGCAGGGTCAAATATAACCCCCTTTCCATTTTTGTCCATTCCTGCATTTCCTGACCATAAATCACCATGAACTAGAGCATTTATTGGTTTGTGATTCAGCAATTCTGATTGAATTTTTTCTTTAACTTTATTTATAATTTCTTTATCTAAAATTCTCGATTTAAGACTTAATAATTGAGGTATTATCCTTAAGTTTAAATAACAATCTATCCAATTATCTTCCAAGCCTTTTTTCTGATCTGTTGTTCCGATAAAACCCTCAACTGGAAACCCAAACATTTTGGGATTAGATTCAGCTGATTTCAAGTGCAATTCACCTAAACCTTTTCCAAGCTTTTTTTGGTCAAAGTTATGCATATCTATCCATTCAATTAAAAGAATCTCTATATTTTTTATATTTTTATATGTAATAACTTCAGGAATAACTAAGTTTTCTTGATTAATATATTTTCTCAAATTTTGGAGACAATATTTTTCAAATTCAAGAAATTTTTTGTTTCTAATGTTTCTTTTAAGGAATAACTTTTTGTTCGAGAATTCTATTCGCCATGCATTATGAATATCGCCACCATGTACTTGTTCAATACTTTTTGGATAGGTTTCACCTAATTCTTCACAAATTTCGTTAATTTCAATAGGAGATAATTTTTGCATTTTAATGAAAAAGTCTGAAGTTATTGTTGTAGGCGCCGGTATAGCAGGACTAACTTCTGCAGCGATTTTATCAAAACAAGGCTTATCAGTGACTTTAATCGAATCTCATACTCAAGCAGGAGGATGTGCCGGTACTTTTAAAAGAAAAAATTTTACTTTTGATGTTGGCGCAACTCAGGTTGCTGGTTTAGAGAAGGGAGGAATACATTCTAGAATTTTTGATTTTTTAGATATTCCATCCCCAGAAGCCACAATTTTAGACCCTGCTTGCATTGTTGATTTAAATGATGGTGGTAATCCTATACCTATTTGGTATGAAAAAAGTAAATGGATTGCTGAACGAGAAATGCAGTTTCCTGGGAGTCAAAGATTTTGGAAGCTTTGTACCCTAATACATGAAAGTAATTGGATATTTGCTAATAATAATCCTGTATTACCAATAAGTAATTTTTGGGATTTTTCTCAACTTCTCAAAGCACTAGTACCTTCGAACCTTGTCACAGCTATTTTACTTAAATCTACTATTTTTGATCTATT
>CACBGC010000016.1 GCA_902538695.1 uncultured Synechococcaceae cyanobacterium
TTCTAAAGATGAAATACTAGACGTAGAAGTTGATTCTGATAATAAATAAGATTTAAAATAAATTAAAGAATACTAAACAAGTTTGAATTCTAAAAAAAGAAATTTTAAAATTATTTGCTTATTTTTTCATTAAATATAAAAAGTCTTTATTTATAATATTTTAATTTGAATTATGAAAGGGGTTGTTATGAATCTAAAGCTACTTCTATAGCTGCTATTAAGTTTTCGTCAAACGGTTTAACACCTGGCTTGAATCTTGCAATTACTTTACTATCTTTCCCTATCAGAAACTTCTCGAAATTCCATTCAACATCTCCTTCAGGTTCAACTTTGTTAAGGGTTGTGTATGGTTCTGTGGTGTTGCCTTTGGCATGAACTTTTTCATAGATTTCAAACTCAACCCCATATTTTGTTGTGCAAAAATCTTTTATTTCTGAAAGAGAGTCGGGTTCTTGTTTCCCGAAATCATTACAAGGGAATGCAAGTATTCTTAGGCCCTTGCTTGAATATAAATCATGTAGTTTTTGAAGATCCTCATACTGAGCAGTATTTCCACAATAACTAGCTACATTAACAACTAAAATTACCTCCCCAGAATATTCCCCTAGTTTTATGGATGATCCGTCTGCGGAAAGAACAGTAGTATTTTGTACGTCAACTTGCATTTCTAAAAAAAAATCACCCTTTGAAGATAGCATTGTATAGGCTTTATTGTGTTTAATTTATATGGTGGTTTTGGTTATTTCTTTTATAAGTTTTAATTTTTCATTTATTTAACCCTTTATAATTAATATTATTAATCAATTTTAAATTTGGACCCTTTAGACCCACTTACTGAAATTATAAATTCCGGTCAAGGTTTTTCACCTGCAATAGCTTTAGAGAGAATTATTTGGGCAATGATTGGAATCTTTTTCTTAGGAGCGATTTCAAGATCAATTACTAATAGCATGCGAAGTCAAAACTGGTTTGGTAGAAATTTTTTATTTAGTTATTCTAAAGAAAAAAAATTTTCAGATGATACCTCCTCACAACCCTCTGGTGATGACGAATAAGTTTTATATATGAAAGAATCAATTTTTTCTAAAAAGAGAATTTTATTGCTTGGTAGCGGCGAGCTTGGAAAAGAATTAGTAATAGAATCCAAAAGATTAGGATTAGAAGTTATCGCAATTGACCGATACGAAAAAGCACCTGCAATGCAAGTTGCTGATTATTCAAGGGTAATTGATATGGGGGATAAAAATATTTTAAAAAATGTTATAAAAGAATTTAAGCCAGACTATGTTGTCCCAGAAATAGAGGCACTTTCAATTGAAGCCCTAAAAGAACTAGAGGATGAAGGATTCAATATTGTTCCCAATGCCAGAACTGTAGAAATTACAATGAATAGAGATAAAATTAGAGACTTAGCTTCTAGAGATTTAAAAATAAAAACTGCAAAGTTTGATTATATTTTTGAATTTCATGATTTAGAAAAAAAAGCAGATGAAATTGGATTCCCACTCTTACTTAAGCCTTTAATGAGCTCTTCAGGAAAGGGACAGAGTTTGGTTGAAACAAAAAATGATTTACAAAATGCTTGGAAACAAGCACAAGCAAATTCAAGAGGAAAGGTTAAAGGTGTAATTATTGAAGAATTTATTAATTTTGATTTTGAGTTTACTCTTCTAACTGTAAGAAAAGAAAATGGTGAAAATATTTTTTGTTTACCAATTGGACATCTTCAATCTAATGGAGACTATCAATGTAGTTGGCAACCTATAGAAATCAAGGAGTCCTTAATTATTGAGGCTAAGAGAATGACAAGTAGAATATTAAATAACCTTAATGGAGCTGGATTATACGGAGTAGAGTTTTTTATAAAAGGAAGCGAGGTTATATTTTCAGAATTATCTCCAAGACCACACGACACCGGTATGGTTACATTAGTTAGTCAAAATATTAATGAATTTGAATTACATTTAAGGGCTTTTTTAAATTTACCAATACCGCGTATAGATCTAATAGAACCCTCTGCAACCAGAGTTATACTTTCTAATCAAGAGTATCTAAATCCTATTTATGAAGGACTTAATGAAGCATTAGAATTTGAAAAGACAAAAGTGCTTATATTTGGCAAACCACTTTCCAGAAAAGGCAGAAGAATGGGTGTTGTTCTCTCATCAAATTCTGACGTTAATTTGGCTAGAAAAAATGCAGATGAAGCTGCACGTAAAATAAAAGTCTGTACTACATAAATATTAAATAAAAATAACGAAAAAAATACTTATTTCCTTTGTTTTTATTCTCTGCCTATATAGGTATTATTTGAGTATCTTCTTTATTTTGAAATGATAGAAAACTATAAAGGTTGGGACATAACTTTAAATTGGGATAATAAAGATTATCTCAAAAGGGATACTACTAAAAGTAATTTTTTTAATCAAAAGGAAAAATGGATTGGTGTTCACTTAAATGGTGAAAAAATCTATGGTTCTTCTCTAAAAGAAATTAGACATATTATTGATTATCCTAGTTTGCATGCGAAGTAGGTTAAAAGATTTTTTTAATTATCCTGATTATTTTCATTATCTTCAATAAGTTCATTAGCAAGTTTTCTCAAATCTCCCTTAATCGAGACCCATGTAAAGGCGATTATAAAAATTGAAGCAGATATTGCAACAGTAATTTTTTCGACAGGGGACATTCCAAGTGCAATAGCAAACATTTCAAACCAGATACTAATTTTTCATTATATTGAATTTTTTTAAATAGTTAAAATCAAATTGTTTTTTGCAATGATATTTAATTATTAAAAATATAATAAATAAAACTAAATTACTTATTTATTTATTGTTTCTAATTTAAATTTTATTCAGTAAGATTAAATAATGGAAAAAAAAAAGTGCCCCCAATGTAAAAATTTAATTTTAAAAACTTCCCCAACATGTTTATATTGTGGTAGACCTAATAAATTTATAACTAAGGAATACGTAAATAAAAAATGGAATAAAGATAATAAAAAAAATTTAATCGATAATATTTTTATTAATAAGTATCTTGTACTTATTCTATTCCTAATATTTACAATTTTTATTATTATATTTAGTTAAATAACATCAATTAATCACTCTATTATTGCATCTAATACTTCTTTAGTATTTGTTGATAGTTTATTTTTTTTAATCTGCTTTATTGCTTCTACCATATTATTTTTGTAAGGGTCTGAATAATAATTGTATCTACTAAATACTTTCACAAATCGGGAAATTACGATTGGATTTAATTTATCAAAGTCAATTATCTTTTTTGCAATATATTTATAACCAGAACCATCCATTGCATGAAAAGTACTATTACTTGTAACGAAAGTATTTAATATAGATCTTAAAGTGTTTGGTGATTTTGAATCAAAAAACTTATTTTCAAATAATTTTTCAATGCTGTTTGTTTTTTCATCAATTTCTATAGATGCATTGAATGAGAACCAACTATCCAAAACGACACTATTATTTTTCCATTTATTGAAAAATATATTTGAAATAAATTTTCTTTCAGGACAATTAATCCTACTGAAAGAATTCAATGCAGCTTTTGCTAGCGTCATCGAATTACTATCGACATAATTAATTATTTTGCATTTAATTTCCTCATCATTACCGTGCAAGAGTAATTTCCAAATAGTTTCGATTAGTTTTCTTTCGTTTTTACCTTCTGGCCAAACTTTATCTAGATTTTTCTCTATTTCTTGGAGCTTAATATATAATTCTTCTTTTAATTTGGTACCAAATAAATGATTTAATTCGTCAATAGTTTTATATATCTTTAAAGGATCTATATTTTCCATCTCTGATTCCATTTCAGCAAATGTCGGAATACTTAGTAATTCAGATAAGAGAGACAGATTTATATCATTATTTTTTATGAATGACATTAAAGTGCTTATTAATTTATTTTCAACTTTGTGATCTGGCTTTTCATCTAATCTGCACAAAATTATTTTTTTAAATAATTCTCTTACAGTATTAGATAATGTAAAAAAATCTTTTTCATATTTTAAGATTAAAAATTTTTCATCCAAGGTAGTGTCAGATTTCCAATCAACAGGTGAAGAGAATTCGCGAAAATAAGTTACTAAGGGGATTTTGAGGTGAGATCTAACATTCCTAAAAATAAATTCTTGTTTTTTTGTTTTTAAAATAACTGTTTTTTCTATTGTTTTATTATCTCCAAAAAATATAGCCAGATTTATAGGAATTATTAGAGGTAAATCATTATATGTGTTCTTTTTTATTGGATTACTTTGAGAGGCTTCAATTATGAGTTTTTCGTCTTTTTGATCCCAGATCCTCTTGAATTTAACTTTTGGTGTGCCATTTTGCTTGTACCAGATTTTGAATTCTTCAGGACAAATTTCCTTATTATGCTCTAAAACTTTATCGACAAATTGGTCTATTGTTGCCGCCTTCCCATCATATGTTGAGATATAATTACTAAATCCTTTGTAGAAATTTTCATCTTTTACAAGCTTGTTAAGCATTCTAATTATTTCTGCTCCTTTTTCGTATATCGTGGTCGTGTAGAAATTGTCTATTTCTTGGTATCTTTCTGGCATTACAGGATGCGAAGTTGGACCAGAATCCTCTCTAAATTGATTTCTTCTAAGAAATTTTGCATCCTCAAGTCTCTTGATTTCATAATTATGAAGATCTGCTGTGAACTGTTGATCTCTGAAGACTGTTAAACCCTCTTTTAGTGATAATTGAAACCAATCCCTACAAGTCACTCTATTACCAGTCCAATTATGAAAGTATTCATGGGCGATCACACCCTCTATTCTCTCTAATTCCTCATCAGTTGTTGTTTCGGAATTAGCTAGTATTAGTTTCGAGTTGAAAATATTGAGACTTTTATTTTCCATTGCTCCCATATTAAAGTGCCTGATTGCGACTATATTGAACAATGACAAATCGTATTCAAGGTTATATTTATCTTCGTCCCATCTCATGGATTTCTGTAAGGAACTTATTGCATGTTGGACATATTTTTCATCACCATACTCAACATAAATATTTATTTTTACTTTTTTATTCGATTTTGTTATGAAATTATCTTTTACACAATTAAGCTTACCCGCTACCAATGCAAATAGATATGAGGGTTTCGGATATGGGTCTTCCCATATTATTTCATGTCGATTATTTGTAAGATCATTTTCTTTTACGATGTTACCATTTGAAAGTAGAACAGGATAATCATTCTTGTCGGCCTCAATTCTCACAGTGTATTTGCTTAGAATATCAGGCCTATCAGAGTGAAAACTTATTCTCCTAAATCCCTCTGCCTCACATTGCGTAGTTATAATTCCATTACTCTCATACATTCCTAAAAGGGATATATTTTCCTTTGGTTTAATTATTCCTTCTATTTTTAAAAAAAAATTATCTTTATTTATATTTTCAATTTTTAAGTTATTTTTTTGCTGTTTGTAGTATTTCTCTTCTAATAATGAATCATCTATAAATATTTTCTTTATTAATATATCCGTACCATCAAGAATTAGATTTCTGGTATTCTTATTTTTTTTTTCCAATTTTAGCTTGGTCGTTACATTTACAGCATTTTTCTTAATTACGAAGTCCAAAAAGATTTCTGGTATTTCATAATCAAAAACCTTGTAATCTTCAAGTTTTATATATCTTGAAATGTTCTTTTGGTTTATTGGATTGTTCATCTTTAAAAAAGTTAAGAAGTTAAAAAATCTAGAATAATTATGAAATTATAAGTTTGGCTTATTATCTTCTGTTTCACAAAAATGTGTTTTAATCTCTCCGGAAGGTAGTAGTTCGTATAAAGAGGGATTATTAATATCAGGCGATCCGTCCTTATTAAATTGGTACCTCCAGTCCCATTTTTTATCTGTAAAGGAAATATAATCTTTTCTTAGAGAATATGGAAGCATAAGCTTTTTTTTATTCCAATTAATATTTATAAATGCTCCTGGCTTTAACTCAGATATCTTTTTTACTATGGAAAAGTCACCATTAATATTATTTCTCACCATAAGATTAAGCTTTGAATTTTCACATACATAGCTACTATTTATAGCTAAAAAAAGTATTGAGGTAATAAAAAATGAATGAATTTTTGAGCTCCTTTTAAAGTAGATTTACTTTCAAGCTAAATGACTTAATTAAAAATCTTTTGGTTAGATTTAAATCATAATAGATTGCATACTCTTTAGATCTACAAGATTACAATCTAATTCCTCTTGATAATCCTGAACTGAAATAAAATTATTTAAAAAACCTGAATATTTTGCATCTCCGCCTATGGTGCTTGAAAGTATATATTTTGGATTAAATTTGTTAATCAATTTAGGGATTACATCAGCACCTTTTACAAAAGAACCAACTAGGGGTAATTCCAAATTTTTTGTAGGAGTAATAACTGCATCAAGACTTTGCTTGTTTAAATTTTCATCAAGATATCCATGGGGTTCTATGTAAAACCCATTATCTTGATCGTCTTTAACAATATATCCGTTTTCTATTTGTGGCACTGGAGCACCAGCAGTTGCTTCAAAACTTAAATTAAAAAGAATTTTCTTTTCAGTTGGCTTAAGCACTTTAATTGAACTGAAACCAATTTTTTTTAATATTTCAATAGCACTTTTAGGGCAAATTATAGGAATATCCTTTCTGAACATTTCTAATGTTGGAACATGACAGTGGTCAGGTAAACCTTGTGTTAACAAAATAATATCTATATTTTTATCAATTGAAATTTCTTCTTCTAATGATCCTTTAAAAAACCACTCACCTGGAGGAAATATTAAATCTCCTTTGAGCCAAGGATCAATAATTAAATTGGTTTTTTTAAATTTCATAAGCCAACCGTTTGAACCAAGGTAGGTCGCTTCAAAAGTCATTATCAATTAATTGTTTATTAGACTATAAGGTAATTTTGGCTTTATCGAGAAATTACTAATTTAGATTAGTTTGCTTCATTTAAAATCTGAAATGACTTTCTTTTTAGATTGAATATTAAAACTTGATTATCTTTATAACTAATCTCAAAGTTTTCTTTTTCTAGCATTTGTATTGGTATGAGAGCTAATCCTCCTGTTCCTGAAAATATTATTGGCATGGTGCTATTTTTAGTACCATTCATTTTTTGTAAATCAATAGCTTGAGAAACTATTTTTCTGGCTTTATCAAATCCGTAGTCCTCTATTAATTCAGGCCATAAAAAGTTAACTAATTCATATTTCGAAAACTCGATTTGTACTGTTTTCATTAAAAAATAATAGATTTCTAGTGATTAATTAATTACTATTTTTAAACCTATCCATGACTAGTTGTAACATATCCACTACATCACCATCAGTTAAATTTAAATCCTTCTTTAAATCATTGCAAGTTAAATTCATTTCAAGTGCCGCTTCAGCCATATGATTGACTTTTTGGTTATCACCTCCCAATGAAATAAAGGGATTGAAGTTTTCTATCATTTAATACTTGTTGCTACCACCTAGTTCTAGCTAAGAAATAATTAATTATCATTTATTGATACAGAAGCTTATAAATATGTTATTTAATATTTAGAAAGTTTTTATTTTTAAACTAGGGATATTGATATACCTTTTGAAATCAATGCGAATCTTCTTGCTCTAACTAGTAAAGGAAATATCAAATTTGTTCGTTTATTTGATTTAAACACTCTAGAAAGTAACAAAAGTAAACTACTTGAGGGATTATCTATCTGTTTGCAAATAGTATTAATTGCATCTGCTCCATGAAAGATATCTTCATCATTCAGGAGAATAGCTCCTTTATCTAGGTCATAACCTTTCTCTAAGAGGGATTTAATTAGAGTTAAATTTTTACGGCCATCTAGAATTGTAATATTATCTATCTTGCTTTTGATCTCAAGAAGCTCAGCAAAATGATTGCAGAATGGGCATTCTCCATCATAAATAAAGATATAGTTGGAAGTCATTATAAAAAAATAGTTTTGATGGTCTTGAAGTGCGCCGACAAAATAGTAATGCCTCGATAATAAAACAAATAATAAAAATTTTGTGGATTTTTTATAAAGGGATAGTTAAACGATTCTTATAATTACAAAGAAATGTCTCAATATAGGTATATTTTTCATAAAAATCTGTATGCTTACTCGGAGATATTCTGTTTTAAAATTATGAATTTATTAGCTTCTTTTGCTTTAGGTGGTTTCAATCCATGGGCAGCAGGTTTTGGAATTGGTTCTTTAGTCCTTTTTGGTCTTGTTGGTCTTGTAGCAGGTCCAAACCTAAAGAATTTTGACCCTGATGCATAAACCATCATATTCAATATAGATTTTAAAAGACTCATTTGAGTCTTTTTTTATGCGTTTTTTTAAATTTATTTTTAGAATCTGGATAAATTATTTTAGCCAAAGAAATGTTGTTAAATCCTCTTTATCCATTTACTTTTTTGAAAATCTCTTCTCTTAAAGCAACTATTGTTTTTTTATTAATACTTTTAATTAAATCAAATTTGCTTAGATTAAAAGGGGGTCTAATAGGTGGTCTTTTTGCCTTAATACTCATAACCGGGATTTTGGCCTCTAGTACCATTGCTTTAGGATCATTGGTTTATGCCTATCGATTAAAGAAGAAATCTAATTCTGATGACAATCAAATGAATGATTTAGAAACTGTTAATGTTTAGGATTTTTTCTGTATCAAATTCAGTTGGATAACCTAAAATGGAGTTCCAGGTACAAAATGCAACACTAAAAATCCAAAACCGGCAGCAAAAACTATTGATACTGCAATGATTAGAAGACCCGATGCCATCCCCCCTTCGTTAAAAGCCATTTATTTAGTTATTTTAAATTAATAATAGAACAAATTTGTTCCCAGGTAATAGTTCTAATTACTCATATATCATCCAAATTTATTATTAATGGTGAATAAAAGTAAAAATATAGAAGTTAATGAGATGATAAAACCAAATATTATTAATGGTTTAGATTTGACGTTTTCTTCTTTCTTAAGCTTATTTTTTGAGGAAGGAACTTTTTTATCTTTTTTTTTATAAATAAGATTGGGAAAAGGTTTAATCACGATAAATTTTAGATCTAATCTAATTACTCTAAAGTTTTGAACAAATCTTTATGGTAATCCACAACATTTTGACAACTTATTACAGGGGTAAATTCCATATGAATGCCAAATTTAGCTCTCCATGGAGCAAAATGTTCGAAAATTTCTTTATCACTCTCTGCCTTACATAAACATACTACTCTACCCTCCCCTGGAGCATGAACTCTAAATAACATCTCAAATTTATCTGTTTTATCTGATTTTGCCATTTCACCGTTTTCCCAAGCTTCTACAAATAATTGATAAGCTTTCACTTGATTCTCAATATCTGGGAATTGGCAGTCAGCAAGAAATAGTTGCATTGGAGTATTATTTAAGTTTTACTCATTATCCCTTAAATACTTATTTATTAATGGGACTGTTTGAATTTGAAGATCAGAAAAAGAATATTTTATTAAATAAAGTGAGAAGAGAGAGTCTCCAGGAATTTTCCAATATCTTTTTTATATAAACTATCTGTGATTTTTAAAGAGAATAATTCATAATCATTTATATCTTTTTTTTTATCAAAATTAATATTTCCCTTTAATGAAAAATCTTTCATGATTTTATTGATCACTATTTAAAATCTAAACAAATATAAGTAAAAGACAAATTTCTTTACATTATGTTTTTATAAGAGAAATTTCTAAGGATAATAAATAATAATTAATTTATCTAATAGTTAATAAATTTTCCTAGGATATATAAGAAAGAATTAGTTAAAGAAAAAATTACAGTTAATAGAGATGCAATAACGGGTAATATATTGAACCACAATTGCGAAGTTGTCATTTTTGAATCGATAGGCAGAAAATTGGTTCTTTTTTTAATTCTTATTTGTAACCAAAAAATAGATAAAGGATAAATAATTCTTGAGAAAGTAATTATCAATGAAGGCAAAATACCTTGGTTTGAATAAAGTATAAATCCTGAAAAAAAGTATAACGCCCAAATTAGAACCCTTTGAATCAGAATAAATCCCTTGCTTTTTCCAGACATTATTAATTAATTTTTATGATTTTAGTCATTTTATATCTTTCAAAAAAAATGTTATTTATAATTACTTTTTCTTTACGTATAATTTCCCATTCATTTTTAAGAAATAATTCATAACTTATCAAGCTCGCTTCAGTATAAAGAGAGTCTAACCCTTCTTTCTTTGCTTCATCTTCTAATTTATGAAGTAACTTAGAGCCATAGCTTTTTCTTTGGAATTTACCTTTACAGTAAAATAGTGCAATTCTATCAGTGGGATATCTTATGGCAAAAGCAATAATAATTCCTTCTTTACTTATAAGCCATCCTTTTCCTTTAATAATTGACTTATCAAAATTTGGGTTATTCCAAGCTTGGCTTGACCAGGCTCTTTTTTGTTCTTTACTATAAATTTTTTCATCTAAAGACTGAATTGAATCAAAATAAACCTTCTTTAATTCCAGTTGATCTTTAATGGTAATTTGTCTTAAATTCATATAGACCTATTATTTGTTATGACTAGTAAAAATATAGTTGCAATTGGGGGAGGAGGCTTTGGACGTTCATTAGGCTCTCTTGAAATTGAAAAATATATAGTTTCTTTGAGTAATAAAAAAAGACCTAAAATTTGCTTTATTCCAACAGCATCTGGCGATAGTAGTTTGTACAAACTAAATTTTTATAGAGCATTTTCTAAGCTTGATTGTATAACAAGCCATATTGATTTCTTCTCTAGAACAGAAAACATAGAAGATATAGTTTTAACTCAAGATATCATTTATGTTGGCGGAGGAAATACAAAAAGTATGTTAGCTGTTTGGAAAGAATGGAATTTACATAAAATTTTGCGAAATGCTTATGAAAGAGGAATTATAATGAGTGGTGTAAGTGCTGGGGCTATTTGTTGGTTTGATAAAGGCATAACTGATTCTTATGCTAAAGAATTAGCCATAATTGATTGCTTAGGTATAGTTGAAGGTATTGCCTGCCCGCATTTCGATGAAGAGAAAGAGAGGGAACCTTACGTTAATGATGTTATTCAGAGAGAAATTATTAAATCTTGTATATGTATTGAGGGCAATTGTGCCTTGCATATTAAAAATGATTTTGACTATTCCTCAATTGATTTTGGTAATGGTAGAAACTGCTTTAGAGTTAAAAGGGAAAATAATATTGTGAAGAAAGAAATTCTTTGAAAAGAAAATATTTTTAAATATTTTAGATCTCCTCATTCTTCGAGACAGAAGTAAATTCAATCCCTTTATATTTTACGAAAGACGCAGTCCATACTTCTTTTGAGAGATTGCCAAGGTATTTTAGAAACTGTTGTGTATCTCCATCTCTTATCCATTCAGATTTAATGAATGGAAGTTCTTTCTGCATTCTTTTAGGATGCATATGAACAAGGAGCAAACCTTTTTCTTCGGAAGCCCTTTTTAAAGCACCTTCATCACTTCTTTGAAACACTCTCATTAGAAGATTTAAAATTACCTCTTCTCCAAGTTTCTTGAAATTTTCTGATTCCTCTAAATTATCTTTAATTTCTTTACCTCCAAGAGGCATTGCTCTAACTAAGTTTTGCTCAATTAAAGCTATTGCAATTAGATAATCTTGGCTTGCCATATTCTAAAATAATACTTTTTTGGATATTCTAACCTCTCGCGTTCATGAAAATCTTTCATGTATTAAATATGTGCGATAAGAAGAAAGGAAATAATTTATTAATTATTTTCCAATACAATTGAAATATTGTTTTTTTTTAATTAGTAAAATTAAAATTTTATTTGTTATGAGGTTTTTTTTGCTTTTATTTTTCGGGATTTTTGTAGGTCTTTATTTATCATGGCCCGGTTTACTAATGCCAGAAAATTGGAAATGCTTTAATCAAATTATTGCCAAATCTGCAGAAGATAAAGTTTCCTTAAAAGCTGCATTAGAGATTTCCCCTAGTTATTTTCTAAAGGCTAAGAATAAAAAGACGACTTCTAAAATAAGAATCGTAGCAGATGCGTGTTTTCGTTAATATGTTGAGTGATTAAATATGACTACTAAATAATGAACAATAATATAAGATTTGAATTATCATTTAAAAATATTTCTCAGTTAGACAATAAACTTAATTTCTGCAGACTAAATAATATAAAAAATATCAATATTCCATGTAAAGGATTTATAAAAAAGGATTTATTTAATTCAACTTTTAAATATATATCTAAAAACTATAATGAATTCAATGTGACTTATCACTACAGTCTTTATCATCAATATTCAAAAAATAAAGAAAAATCGTATCAGGATTTTTTAGATTTTGTTAGAAGTTCTCAGACTAATGAAAATTATGAAATTTTGCTTGTGTCGGGATCAAATAAGAAAAAAAACTTTGACTCAGTTGATGTATTAGATTATTTAAAAAAAGAAAAAAATTTAAAAATTAAATTAGGTATAGCTTACAATCCATATTTGAAAAAATATTATAATGATTCTTCAGAAAGAGAAAGGTTTGAAAAAAAAATTTCGACTGGATTAATAAATTCAATTTGGTTTCAATATGGCACAGATATTAAAGTTCTTCAGAATGAGTTAACTTATCTAAAAAAAATGGCAAAAGATCCAAAATTAAATCTATTTGGAAGTTTATTTATTCCTTCCAAACAATTTATAGCGCGGTTTAAATTTCGTCCTTGGAAAGAGGTATACATATCAGAAAAGTGTTTATTTTCTTTAGATGATTTTTTTGATTTTACAAGTGATTTAGTAAGTTTTTATAAAAATAATAATATTACTCCTGTAATTGAATCTGATTTTTCATCATCAGAGAAACTTGATTCTGTTTATAGTTTTTTGGAAATGAAAGATAATTTCCGTCAATATTAAACCTATGAAAAGTGATGTTACATATGACTTATTAATAATAGGCGGAGGTATATCTGCGTGTGTTTTCGCTTCGAATTATCTGAAAAATAATATTACAAAAAAAGTTGGATTAATTGAAATTGGTCGTGGTCTCGGAGGGAGATCAAGTACAAGAATAAGCCAAAAATATAAAGGATGGATACTAAACCATGGTTCTCCAAATTTTAATATATCTAACAGTAATAATAATCTTCTATTAAAAAGATATATTGATGAATTATTCGAAAATAAATATATAAAAATAGATGACTCAGACATATTTTTTCTAAATGAAGATTCTAATTTAGAAACGATAAATAAATCTGAATTTACTTGCGGGGATAATTATCTATCTTTAGATTCTATGAGTGAATTATCGAAAAAGATAATTGAGTCAAATAATTTAAAAGAAAAAATTGATTATTTCTTTGAAACTTTAATAGTTGATATGAAGTTTAATGACAAGGAATGGTTGCTAACATCAAAAAATGGCGAAAAATTCAAGTCTAAATATCTAATTTGTTCCACTAATTTATTGTTACATAAGAGGTCTTTAAAAATATTAAACGTAAATCAAATTCCATTAAGAAAAGCAATTCCTATAAATAATGATAAAACAATAGATTCACTATTAAATTGCTTAGAAAAGCAAACATTTGTTCCCAGGTTAACTTTTTTAATTTATACAAATGAAAACTATAGTTATAAAGATAATTATTCTAAAAAACAAAGGTATTTTTATTTAAAAAATAATTTAGAAAAAAAATATAGAATTGAAAGAATTATTTTTCAGTTGCAAGATAATAATAAATTAGGAATTGTAATACATTCAAAAAACTCAGAGTTAATTAACTCTTATATAAGTGCAAAAGATGAAGAAGTTTTTAAACAAAAAATAATTACTAATTTCAATAAACTGTTTGAAGAGAATTCTATAGTACATAAATTAACTTTTGATGAAAAAATATCTATTATGAAATGGAGAGCTTCACAGCCATCTGGCCTTGCAGTACCATTAAGTTTACAATTTAGTAGAAAATATAGAATTGGATTTTGCGGAGACTGGTTTGAAGGAGATGGATTTGGCAGAATTGAAGGCTCAATTTTAAGTGCACTAATATTAGAGAAAAAAATTAAAGACTTAATAAAATAACTTTTTAAGAATGAGATCTATATCAGTGTTTTTTTCAATAATGAATTTTTTTGTATTATTTTTTATGCTATTAGGTTTGAATTTTTCGTAATAAATGCTCCATGATTTTAAGAAATCATTCTCAGCTTGTTTTTTATCCTTCCCCCTTTCTTTTATATCTCTTTGGACAACTCTTTTCATGCACTCATTTTTTTTAGTTTTTATTTCTAAAAAAATATAATTCTTATTATTTAAGGTCTTAGAGAATTCTTTTGCAAATATACCCTCAACAATTAAAAAACTAATGTTATTTGTTTCGTTTAAGATATTTTGAATTGTTTTCTTTTCGAAATTATAATAACGATCACAGATTGAAATCCCATTCTTATAAATAAAATCAAAATCTTTTTTGAATAGTTTGTTATTAAAACTAATACTTCTATCAAAATAACCTTCTACAAATTTTGGTAGTAATTTACTTATTAACCCTGTCTTATAATAATTGTCGGTACGTAACACAATACCATTTTTATTTTTTTTAATTATTTGATTTGATAAAGTTGTTTTCCCGCTTCCGGAAGGTCCACTTATAAAAATAAGCTTCATTTTTATGATCTGTTCTTTAATAAGATTTTAACTTTACTATTAATTAATTCCTTTATATTTTGAATATACATACTTTCTTTTTAAGTTGCTAAAATTATTTAGAATGCCTTGCAATCGCTTGTAAGCTTGCATAAATATTAAATCTGTGTCTTTATATAATTGTAAATAAATTATTTCTATTCAATTATTCATTTTCTTGTTATTTATTCCTCTGGAATTTGATAATATTAAATTAAAGAACTAATTTTATTACTTATATATTGCAATGATTTCTAAATTTCTCGGCAAACTAAAATCAATTTTATTTAAAAGTGCAGTAACTCCTGAAACTCCTTTAAAGAAAGAAAAAAAAGCAGCAAAGCCTGCAAAAACAAAAACAAAAACAAAAACAAAAACAAAAGTAAAAGGAAAAACAAAAACCAAAGCGATAAATTCTAAGAACAATATTGAAACTCTTACTACACTTCCAGGTGTTGGTGCTAAAAGCGCAAAAGCTTTGTATGAAGCTGGATTTAAAACAACAAAGGCAGTTATCGCTGCTGATGAAAAAGATCTTCTTGCTGTTTCAGGAGTTGGAATAAATCTTGTTAAAAAGCTTAAAAAGCTTAAATAGTTAATTTTTTTAAACTTCTATAAAAATTAATAATATTTTTAATTTACAAAAACTTTATAGGTTTTAGGAGATTATCTTCTTCTTGCTTTTCTTCTCTGTTGCAATTTCCTTTTGTATTTTTCAATAGGGGTTTCATGATGCCTAAGCCTTTTTAAATCTGCAAAGATTCCAGATTTAGATACTTGTCTCTTAAATCTTCTAAGGGCAGATTCAATTCCCTCGTTCTCTCCTACTGTAACTTGTGTCAAAATTTTCGAAATAAATTATATTCTAGCACTTCAAAAGATATATTCAAACTCAAAACTTCTACTTGTATATTTACGGTTTATTTTGATAATTTTTAGCCCACTCCACAAATCTTTTTTTATTACTTTTTATATCCTGTAATGATTCAAAATAATATTTTTCCCAATTATCTTTAGGCAGTCCAAGAAATAACATTAGGTTTAATGGGTATTGATTGCTATCAGCACAATTTCTAAAATCATCCCTGAATAAAAAGATTTCTTTTTTTAAAGCAATTGCAATACCTAACTCAATCATTACCCCTTCATCTGGTGGATTTCCATTAACAATCGCAAAAATACAATCACATTCTTTTAAATCAAGGAAATTACTTCTTGCAACCTTATATGCCCACTCACTTTCTTGTTGTGTTAATAGTTTTGATCTTTCAAAAGGTTCAAATACTTCTACATTTAAATCATTGAAGATTTTAATAAATTCATGTAAGAGGGTTTTAGTTTGTTTTGAAAATCCATATGGATTAGCCAAATATAATTTCTTTCTCAACCTAAACCTCTTTTTTCGATGTACTCTTCGCGGTCACTTTTTGAATTTAAAGTATTTTCCCAAGGGAAAATAATCCATTGATTTTTTTTTCTTACATGTACTGTATGCCACCATGTAGGTTTGATTTTACTAATTAATACAAAAAACATTGCTCCTTCAATATTCTTGAAGGTCGTCAAAGTAATGCCTGTTTCATAAACATCATCTACTATTAGCGAATTCTTTATTGGTTCAGAAATTAATTCAATTTTTAATTTATGGCTTAGTGCTACAGCAAGACATAATCCACCACGAGGAACTCCATATATTCCAGAAAATTCCTTAAACCTGCATTTATTAGCTATTTGTTCTACGCTCTTATCAAATTCGCTCCAAGTAAAATAACTTATCATCTTAATTTTCGTTTTTTTCTGTTGCAGTAGCGTAATTTGAAGCAATTACACTTAAAAGTGCTACTACTTGCTCATTTGGACAATTAGTATTTTTTTTTAAGTTTTCACATTCATTTATTATCTTGGCGTATGTATCCTCAACTATCCCGTTCATTTGATCTATACTAAAAGAATATGTTTTATTCATTTTTTAATTTTTATTATTTATTTTATTTTTACTTAAATATTCAACGAAGTAAATATTTTTAGTATTTAAAGATAAAATTATTCCCACATTGGGTCATTTAATTTTTCATTTTTAAGTGAAGAGGGCACATAAGTATGTAAAGTTTCAATTTTTATAGCCCATTTTTTAGAGTTTCCTTTTAAACTTTCACTTTCAATTAGGTTTGTAAGTGGAATCCTTTTTCTAACTTTAAGAAGTCCTAAACAAGCTTCCCAGGCTTCATGATTTTTATAAATATCTAACCAAAAATCAAAAATATTTTCCAAGATTTCTAAAGGTATATCAAATGGAATGCCCATTGAAGGTCTTGCAATTAAATAGTTTTTGTTTCTAAGTTCATTCAATAAATTACTTACGTTTAAATTAATAGCTAAAAGAATATCTTTTGCTGATTCATTACCCATTAATTCTTTTCTATGGCAATCTAGAAGATTTTCATCCGCAAGGATATTTTCATCGC
>CACBGC010000017.1 GCA_902538695.1 uncultured Synechococcaceae cyanobacterium
CAGCATCTTTAGCCAAAGGAAGAACTACTATTGAAAATGCTGCTAGAGAGCCTGAAGTTCAAGATTTATGCCAAATGCTTAATAAAATGGGGGCAAAAATTTATGACTCCGGTAAAGAAACAATTATTATTGATGGTGTTAATAAGCTTGGCGGATGTACCCATAAAGTAATTCCAGACCGAATAGAAGCTGGAACTTTTCTAATAGCTGCTGCTGCAACTTCCTCTTCAATTACAATTTCTCCAGTAATCCCTCATCATCTTGAAGCTGTCATTAATAAGCTTCAAGAGAGTGGGAGTAAAATTACGATTAAAGGTAATTCGATTTCTATCAAGAGTAAAGAGATTAAAGGAGTAGATATTGAAACAGCTCCTTTCCCAGGCTTTCCTACTGATTTGCAGGCACCATTTACAACTCTAATGACAATCGCAAATGGTGAATCAAAGATAACTGAAACAATTTTCGAAAACAGAATGAATCATATTTATTTACTTAATGAAATGGGCGCCAGTATAAAACTAAACAAAAACGTAGCTCACATCAAAGGTGTTAAAACAATTAATGGTATGAATCTAGTTGGCTCAGATTTAAGGTCATCAGCTGCATTAATAATTGCAGGAATCATCGCAAAAGGTAGTAGTAATTTCTATGGATTAGAACATCTAGATAGAGGTTATGAAAATTTTGAATTAAAACTAAAAAATTTAGGTGTAAAAATAACTAGAGAAATCAGTAAAAATAATTTTGAGGAAAATGGATATAAAATTGAACCTAGATCTGAGAATCTTTCAAAACTCGAAGCAGCTTAGTCTTTTCTAAATAAATTTTTAAAACGAAGAAAGTTGATTAAACGTAAGCAATATTTATGAGTGAAATACAACCCAAAAATAATATAAATAAAACTAGAAAGCGGTTAGACCAAATTTTATTTAGACCATTAAATTTGAATTCGTTCATGCCCAAGTTCCGCTATTAAATCCGAATGTTGTAAGTATAGTTACTGCAATAAAAAGGTAAGGAACAAATTTAAATGATAATTTTTTAGCTTGAGTTTTAGACATTTGCTTTTTTTCTTAATATAACACAATATTACTAATCATGAAGCTATCTCCTTTCAGAAAAGACTTTTAAGCGCATTTAATCACAAAAATGTATCAGAAATGTTTATATTTTCTTTTCCCCTCATTTGTTGTCAGCAAATGCAATAAATAATTCTATGTTTTTATCGAAAAGATTAACTATTAACAAACGTTATCCTGATAACTTTTCCTCGACCAAAACAATAGTCAATAAGTTGATTTTTGTTATAATAAAAAAGTTCATTTTTTCAAAAGCCTTGGGAGCGTGGTGGAATTGGTAGACGCACCGCACTCAAAATGCGGCACCTTCGGGTATGTCGGTTCAAGTCCGACCGCTCCCACTTTGATGAATACTTATACTCGATTCGATATATCTTTCAAAAAAGGAAAAGGTTGTTGGCTTTGGGACAACACAGGTAAAAAATATCTTGATGCCGTTGCTGGTATCGCAACTTGTAGTCTTGGACATAGCGATAGAGTTTTAAGAAGGAAGCTATCAAGTCAACTAAAAAAGATTCAGCACATTTCCAATCTCTACAATATTGAAGAACAAGAACAATTAAGCAGAACTTTAACGAATATGAGTTGTGCCAAAAGCGTCTTCTTCTGCAACAGTGGTGCGGAAGCAAATGAATCAGCAATTAAATTAATTAAAAAATATGGTAATAAAACAAATAAAGGTAAAGAATCAATTATTCTCGCAGCAGAATCTAGCTTTCATGGAAGGACACTGGCAGCTTTGAGTGCTACTGGACAACCCAAATATCAAAAAGGATTCGAACCAATGATTCAAGGGTTCAAATTTTTTAAATTTAACAATTTTGATTCGGTAAAAAAATTATTTGAAGAGTGTGAAAATAATGATCAAAAAATTTCCGGCATTTTAGTTGAACCAATACAAGGCGAAGGCGGCGTAATTCCTGGAAGTAAAATATTTTTTAAAAGCCTGAGAGAAATATGTGATAAATATAATTCTCTTCTCATTTTAGATGAGGTCCAAAGTGGAGTAGGTCGAACTGGGAAAATGTGGGGTTATGAGAATTTAGGAATTGAACCTGATGGATTCACTCTTGCTAAAGGATTAGGAGGAGGTCATGCAATTGGAGCATTATTGGTAAAAGAAAAAGCCAACATCTTTTCTCCAGGAGATCATGCAAGCACTTTTGGAGGGAACCCTTTCGCTTGTAAAGCTGCCCTAACTGTATTAGAAGAAATAAATAGAAGGAATATTATCAATAATGTTTATTTAAGAGGGGAACAATTAAGTGCTGGGTTTGAAGAATTGTCAAAAAAATTTCCAAATATTATTAGCGGGAAAAGAGGTTTAGGTTTAATACAAGGTCTTGAGATCAATGATGATTATGCTGATGCAAAAAAAATTACACTAAAAGCTTTTGATAAAGGATTACTGGTGGTTCCTGCAGGAGGAAATGTTGTAAGGATTGTCCCACCATTAGTTATTTCTCGAAGAGAAATTAATATTCTTTTGGATAAGCTAAATTCAATTTTTGAAGAGTTATAGCAATTAAAATTTTGAAAAATGCAAATTTAAAAACTTTTGAATTATTATCTCCTAAATACGAAAGGGATAATATCAAGTTAGGTTTATCAAGAATTAAAAAAGCACTTCAAGAACTTGGTAATCCTTGCAAGAATATCCCGGCGATACAGATTATTGGAACCAATGGGAAAGGATCAATCGCGGCATATTTGGAAAGTATACTTTTTGAAGCTAAAAGGAATTTCGGTGTAACGACATCTCCTCATCTTTTGGATGTATGCGAGAGGATTAGAGTTAATAAAAAAAATATTAATAAAACTGATTTTGAAAAAATCTATAGATTAATAGAAAAAAATTTTTCAAAATTTGAATTAAGTCCTTTTGAAAAAATCATTTGCTGCGCACTAAATTTTTTTGACTATCAAAAAGTTGAATTACTCATTCTTGAAGCTGGCTTAGGGGGGCGATTAGACGCGACAACAGCCCATAAATCTAGACCAATCATTGCTATTGGGAATATTGGCTTAGACCATAAAGAATTTCTTGGAGATACGATTGAAAAAATCGCGGAAGAAAAATTAGCAGTTATTGAAAAAAACTCAATTGTCATCTCATGCAATCAAAATAGTCAAGTTGAAAATTTAATAACCAAAAAAGTTAAAGAGGTAGGAGCAGAAATTATTTGGAAAGATTCAATTTCAAACAGCTATGAGCTTGGATTAAAAGGAATTTTTCAAAAGCAAAATGCTTCAGTAGCTGTTGGAGCAATTGAAGCGCTAAATAATTTGGGATTTAATATAAATGAAAAACACATATCTGAAGGTCTTAAAAAGACAACTTGGAACGGAAGGCTAGAAATAATAAATTATTTCAACAAAGAAATTCTTGTAGATTGTGCGCATAATTATCCTGCTGCAAAAGCACTCTCTAGAGAGCGAAGCAACTGGGAGAATGAAGATAAAGGAATTTATTGGATTTTAGGTGTCCAAAGACAAAAAGATATTTACGCAATATTAAAAACACTTCTAAAAAAAAATGATCGCTTATTACTTGTGCCAGTTCCAAACCAACCTAGTTGGCAATTAAATGATCTCTCTCAGATTAAAGAAATTGACTTTCAAAAAATAATTGAATTTAAAACATTTGAACTTGCCATTGAGTATTTATTTTCCCTAGAAAAATGGCCACCCAATCATCCTGTTCTTACAGGTTCTATTTTTTTAGTTGCTGAATTTATTAAATTTGCAAATAAACAGAAATGTTAAATATTAAATTGTTCCTTTACTTCCCAGCCTTCCAATTTTCCTGGATTTAATAGCCCTTTAGGATCAAATTTTAATTTCGCTTTTACTTGATCTGCGTCAACCACTCCTAGACCTCCGCCTTCGACAGTTAAAACATGGGGATTAAAAATAAATGCACCAAGTTTCTTACAATCTTCCATTATTTCATTCAATTCATCTATCCCATTCCACCTTAATACAGGCAAAGCCGCTAATCGTGGTGATCCTTGTTGAGAAACTGCCTCTAAATGCCAAAGAACTTTTCTACCCCATTTTTTTCTAAAAAAATTAATCAATTCAAGTTCATCATTAAGTGGCAAAAGCATTTGTAAATACGTCCAATTTTTATCCTTGGACCTCATATGAAGAGTTGTATGATTCCATACGACTTCAGAAATTCCATTGACGAGTTTTTCTTCTTCCCCAAGAAGGGTAGATTCAACTTTGAATTTTTTACAAACTAGCTCAATGGTTTTTATTCCTCCAAGAGTAGATTGAATTAAAATCTTGTGACTTCTAGAATTAGTTTTAAACCATTTTGGCATTTGATCTACAATTTCTTCTTCAAGAATTGCTCCTAGTTTCAGATCAATTGCTGCGCTGGTGAGAGTTTTTAATATTTCTATTGTTTTTTCAAATTCAATACAGTCGATAACTATTGAATACCACTTACGTTTGATATCAGTAGCAAGAAGTAAAGAAGTAATTATTCCATTAGTCCCATAAGCATGATTCAGAGGTTCGGATTCTTCAGCATCAAATTTTAATAATTCAGGTTTTTCATTCATCGTTACAGCCTCTAAACCAATAAGATTTCCTGGATCTCTTAAAAATCCCCATCTAATTGAACCAATACCTCCTGATCCACCTGCAATAAAACCTCCAATTGTTGCAGTTTTCCAAGTACTAGGAAGCAACCTTAATTCCCTCCCATATTTCTCTAATTGTTTATTCAAATCTCCCATAACACAGCCAGACTGTACTTTTACAAAACCTGTATCTGGATCAAATTCTTCTAACTTATTAAAGTGACTCATCTGCATTACAACTCCTTTAAACAGTGGGACAGCTTGTCCATAATTACCTGTACCTGAACCCCTTAAAGTAAGTGGGATAGAAAATTCCCAACAAATTTCTGCTACTTCCTTTACTGCTTTATGATCACTAGGCCTTACCACCAAATCAGCAATACATTCGTCTAATTTTTCAGTAAGGATTGGAGAGTAGTTATAAAAATCTTTTGAAAGTCTTTTTATGTCAGATTGGCTTTCAATAATCTCTAAGTTTTTAACTTCCCTAAATTTTTCTATAAATTTAAGAGTATTTGATGTCATTAATTAAATTCTTATTGTTTTGTATATAAATTAGCCGATTAACAATATAAATCGCCTTTTATAAACACTTTTCTCTTTAAAGAATTCGAAAAAACATCTGCCCATCTTTGTGCATCTAAAATCACAAAATCAGCAGGACAACCCTTTTTAATTAAACCATCCCACTTTAAATTTAATAATCTGCTTGGAGCTAAAAAAATAGAAGATAGAGTCATTCTCTCCCAGGGATTTAGTTGAAGCATAGGCATCGAGCAAGACAATGTATAAAAAGGGTCAAAATTACCAAATGGGTACCAAGGGTCTTGAACATTATCACTACCAAGAGATACATCCACATGTGATTTTTGTAATTGCTTTATTGGCGCAACTGGTCTTTTTAATGAAGTAGTTTTATTACTTCTATTGAGCAGCCAAAAATTTGTTAGGGGTAAGGCAATAACCTTAATATTTTTCTCAGCCATTTTTTCACCTAAATTTAAAATCTCTCTATTACTTAGAGAAATAAGACTACTCAAATGACTACAAGTGATCGGAATACTATTAATATTTAAATTTTCGATTGTTTCTAATAAAACTTTTATTCCTGCTCCAGGTTCAATAATTGATTCATCTATATGCAAATCAATTTCTAGTTTATATTTACTCGCAAGAAGAAGCATCTTTGCTAGAAATTTGCTTGTGTTTTTTTTATTGAAAGGGGGTACAAGAACACCACCTAAAATGCCTCCATTAAAGGAAAATATTTTTGCCAAATCTTCTCCATCAGTTGTATCCCAGAATTCCAATGGAGCTAGAGCAACGTATTGTAAAGTCAACTCAGATGAAATTTTTTTTTGTAATTTAAAAAGTTCAATCCAAATATCAATAGATTGTCCTTTGTATGTATCAATATGACTTCTAATGGCACGGTATCCATTTTGTATGGAAAGTTTTAATGATTCCTCAACTCTTTCGAGAACCCTATCTTTAGTTCTAGTTTTATGTTCTTCAAGATTTACTGATAATGCTCCTCCATAGTTTGATTCCAGATTAGGAAATTCTGCCCATGTAAAAGATTTATCAAAATGCGAATGCGTTTCAACAAATCTTGGGAATAAAATATTTTTTGGTTTCGTAATTTTATTTTTTAAAGGCTTTAACTCAGAAACAAATCCATCCTCCCAACTAATGGAAACTGAACAAAAATCCTCTACATCGATTATGAGGTTATCTATATCTTCAATTAAACAAAGGCTTCTGGGAATAAGAACCTCAGCTGTGCCGGAATTACTCAAATTTTTAAATTTTCTTTTATTTTAAATCATAAGAAAACTTTACAGAATTAGAAAATAATTCAAATTTCGCTAAAAGATAAAAATAACTATGAAAAATTACCCTTGAGTTGTTAAATTTATAAATGTGAGGCGGGCGTCGCCAAGTGGTTAAGGCAGCGGCTTGTGGCGCCGCTATTCGGGGGTTCGAATCCCCTCGCTCGCCCTCAAAAATATTGCAGCAAAATTATTTAACTTGTAATTTTGAATTAAAGAATCATGAAAAATTCCTAGCAAAGTGCTAACAAAAACAAAATCAGACGAAAAAAAATCTCAAAAGAATTCAACTACTGGCAGTTATTGGATAACCACATTTGGATGCCAAATGAACAAGGCTGATTCTGAGAGAATGGCTGGGACATTAGAGAGGATGGGATATACCAGAGCAGATAATGAATTAAATGCCGATTTGGTCTTGTACAATACATGCACAATTAGAGATAATGCGGAGCAAAAAGTTTATAGCTTTCTAGGAAGACAAGCAAAAAGAAAGCACAAAACACCTAACTTAAAACTTGTTGTTGCAGGTTGTCTTGCGCAGCAAGAAGGAGAATCCTTATTAAGAAGAGTCCCAGAACTTGATCTTGTTATGGGACCTCAACACGTAAATAATCTTGAGAATCTTCTGGGGAAAGTTGATTTAGGAAATCAAGTTGCTGCCACAGAAGAAACCTTCATATCTGAAGACATAACAAGTGCCAGAAGAGAAAGTTCTATTTGTGGCTGGGTTAATATCATTTATGGATGTAATGAAAGATGTTCATATTGTGTAGTCCCCTCTGTAAGAGGGAAAGAGCAATCAAGATATCCAAATGCGATAAAAAGTGAGATCCAAAAATTAGCTGATAATAATTTTAAAGAAATTACTCTTTTGGGTCAGAATATTGATGCTTATGGCAGAGACCTTCCAGGAACTACAAAAGAGGGAAGAAAAGAGAATACTTTAACTGATCTTTTATATTATATTCATGATGTTAAAGGAATTCGCAGAATAAGATTTGCTACTAGTCATCCAAGATATTTTTCAAAAAGGTTGATTCAAGCTTGTTATGAACTTGATAAAGTTTGTGAACATTTCCATATTCCCTTCCAAAGTGGAAATGATGAAATTTTAAAGCAAATGTCCAGAGGATACACTATCAAAAAGTATAAAAATATCATAGAAAATATAAGATCATTAATGCCAGATGCATCAATCACAGCTGATGCAATAGTCGCTTTCCCAGGAGAAACCGAACAACAATATCAAGATACGTTAAAGCTAATATCAGAAATTGGCTTTGATCAAGTGAATACAGCAGCCTACTCTCCAAGACCAAACACGCCTGCAGCAGTTTGGTCGAATCAACTTTCGGAAGAGGTGAAAAAAGCTCGATTGCAGGAAATTAATTTTTTGGTCGAGAAAACTGCTAGGAGCAGAAATCAAAGATATGTCAATAATATCGAAAGCGTTTTAATTGAAGGTTTTAATCCAAAAAATTCCTCGCAAATTATGGGTAGAACTAGAACAAATAGATTAACTTTCGTAGAGATTCCCAAAAAAATTAACTTAAATTTTTCATTAGGAGATGAGATAGATGTAAAAATAAATGAAGCAAGACCTTTTTCTTTAACAGGCGAACTTTATTTATGATTTTTTTATAAATGATCGGGGGTAAAAAAAAATGTATTGGATTAATATTTGGTGGGAATTCCAATGAACATGAAGTATCTATATCCTCTGCGAAAACAGTTTATCAAGCATTTAATTCAGGAATAAACAAAGAACGCTTTACAGTTAAAGCCTTTTACATAAACAAATATGGGGATTGGCTTGATAGTGATAATTCAGAAAAAATCTTAATTGGTGAAATTGAAAACAATAAGACAAAAAAACAAGAAATTTTTAATCAAAAAAAAATTAACTTCCTTGACGGAATTGAATTTCAAAATATTGATGTTTGGTTTCCTCTTTTACATGGATTTAATGGTGAAGACGGATCAATTCATGGCTTACTAAGATTTACAAAGAAACCTCTTGTCGGATGTGGGATTATTGGCTCTGCTCTTGGAATGGATAAAGTATTGATGAAAACAATTTTCTCAAATCTTAAACTTCCACAAGTTAATTATCTGGTTTTTCAAAATGAAGATCTCAACGATAAGGAAGTAAAAGACAAAATAACAAATGAAATTTGTAAAAAATTAAAATTTCCTGTTTTTGTTAAACCATCGAACTCTGGCTCATCTCTTGGCATCTCCAAAGTCAAAAATGAATCAGAAATATTACGAGCATTAGAAATGGCCCGGGAAATAGATCCAAGAATCTTAATAGAGGAAGGTTTAGAGGTAAGGGAGATTGAATGCGGAATAATTGGGAATTCAAAACTCTTAACCTCTGAGATAGGCGAGGTAAATTACAAAAGTGATTGGTATGATTACGATTCAAAATATCACTCAAATAATAAAATAATTATCCCAGCCGAAATAGATTATCAAACCGCAAAAGAAATTAAAAAAATTGCTATTAAAAGTTGTAGAGCACTAAATATTTTTGGTTTTGCAAGAGTAGATTTCTTTTTAGAAAAATCTTCAAATAAAATTTTGCTAAATGAAATAAATACAATTCCTGGTTTTACAAAAAATAGTATGTTTCCAATGCTTTGGGAAGCTTCAGGTTTAAAAATTCAACAACTTGTGGCTAAACTGGTAGATATATCTTTAGATTTGTAATTTAAATCAAATGTTGCATGGACTACTTTGGTTACCATTACTTTTAATCTTCATTTTATTAACTGCTCTTGGATGGTTAGAAAGAAGGAGGCAAAATCTTTTTAGAAGTTGGGCAAGTGATTCTGAACTGTGCAAGTTAGATAGTTCAGGTGCAGCGTCCTTAAAAGATGGGGAGTTAAAGTGGAGCGCATTTGAAGCTGGTAAATTTGAAGAAAAAGATTGTTTTATAATCAAGAAACTGGAATTAGTTGAATTAATGGCACTAACTTCAGGAGAAGCTCCTCTAACAAATGAATCTCAAGGTAAGTGCAGGTTGAGATTAGTAGGTGATGGGAAAGAGATGGATGTACCATTTTCAGATGCGGAGCAAGCGAGAGAATGGATGGACCAACTGATGGAAAAAGCTCGATGTGATTTGTGAAAAACGAAAAAGTAATCAAAAAAAGAAGCTTTTTTTTTCTAATTTTATTTTTATTTTTAACAAGCTTATTAAGCATAAAAACTCTCAAAAAAGTTAATCCTCAAGACATTAGGATTACTGGTAGTGAATTATTTTCGCAGAATGATGTAGTAAAAAATTCATCTTTGAATTTTCCGATCCGATTAATTTTTGTTGAAACTAATTTGTTAGAAAAAGAGTTAAAACAAAATTTATCTCTCAAGAATGTTTCGGTAAACAGAGAATTATTTCCTTTTGGTTTGAAAGTTCATATTAATTCAAGAATTCCAATAGCTCACGGTGAGAAAGTATTAAACGACGAAATTTTTTTAGGATTCATTGATAAAGATGGAATTTTTATCAATAGACAAAATGTGGATGAAAAAAATTTGAATAAATTAACCATACAAGTTTTTGGATGGAAAGAAAAATTTAAAAAAATATTATCTGAAATTTTTATCGCTATAGAAAATTACGAATTAGAGATAATTAAAATAACTTTTTCATCCGATGGCTTTCTAACTGTTGAGGAAAAAGATTTAAAAACAATATTTTTAGGATTTAAGCCAAATTTAATAAACTATCAATTACAAATAATCAATAATCTTAAAAATGAATTCAAGAAAAATAGCTTTTCAGAAAAAATAGAAAATATTGATCTTATTAATCCAGATAAACCAAAAATAAAAGTGTTCAAACCCTAATATTTGAAAAATGATTTTGAGTAATTTTTTCTTATTATTGTAGTGTTGATATGGGTTTTGCATTCAAAACAAAATATTTAATAAATAAATATTTTTAGGATTTTCCTCAACAAATTCCTACAGATGAGCTCAGTAAGTTCATAATGCACCCAATACTAGTATTAGATTCCTATTAAGAGATGAGCTTCGGTAACAATCCAAACTTTGATCAATCGAGAGAAATCCTTCCAAGTCAAAATGCCAAAATAGAAGTTATTGGCGTAGGTGGTGGTGGCAGTAATGCAGTCAATAGAATGATAAATAGTGATTTAGAAGGTGTTTCATTTAGAGTCCTCAATACCGATGCGCAAGCTCTTCTACAATCTTCCGCAGAGAGTAGGGTTCAACTTGGACAAAATCTGACTAGAGGTTTAGGTGCAGGTGGGAATCCAAGTATTGGGCAAAAAGCAGCCGAAGAATCCAAAGAAGAGCTTCAACAAGCTTTAGAAGGATCTGATCTAGTTTTCATAGCCGCTGGAATGGGTGGAGGAACTGGTACAGGAGCAGCACCAGTTGTCGCAGAAGTAGCCAAACAAAGTGGAGCTTTAACAGTAGGTATAGTAACCAAACCATTTTCTTTTGAAGGGAAAAGGAGAATGCGTCAAGCAGAGGAGGGGATCGCTAGACTAGCTGAAAACGTTGATACTCTTATAGTTATTCCAAACGACCGATTAAAAGACGTTATTGCAGGGGCTCCCCTTCAAGAAGCATTTAGGAATGCTGATGATGTTTTAAGGATGGGCGTCAAAGGCATTAGTGACATAATTACTTGCCCAGGATTAGTTAATGTTGATTTTGCAGACGTAAGATCAGTTATGACTGAAGCTGGCACAGCTCTTCTCGGTATCGGTATAGGCTCAGGAAGATCTAGAGCTATAGAAGCAGCACAGGCAGCTATGAATAGTCCTTTATTAGAAGCAGCAAGAATTGATGGAGCTAAAGGCTGCGTTATAAATATTACTGGTGGCAAAGACATGACTTTAGAAGACATGACCTCCGCATCTGAAATTATTTATGATGTTGTTGATCAAGAAGCAAATATTATTGTTGGTGCAGTGGTAGATGAAGCAATGGAAGGGGAGATACAAGTTACTGTAATTGCTACAGGATTTGAGACAACCCAACCACTAAACCAGCAAAGAATTAAAAACAGATTATCAAATCAACCCTTATATAATTATTCAGAGAATAAAGAATCAGGAGCGAGTATTCCTGAATTCTTGAAATTAAGGCAAAATAAAAAGATATAGGTTAAGAGGTAAAATAGAGTGACTCGGTTATCTCGCCTGCCTCAAGCATCCCTTGTGGCTGCTACCTTCCGGTCCTGACCAGGTTTAGGCGTTAAAACCGCGAAAGGCCGAGTCAAAAATATATTAGCAATTCTTGATTAAAAAAGATACATAAATTTATTATGTTACCTTCAGAACTAGTTAATTATAAAAAAAATTCTCGCAAAATCATTGCACTTACTGCATGGGACTCCATATCAGGATCTATTGCAGAACAAGCAAATGTTGATCTCGTACTAGTAGGAGATTCATTAGCAATGGTCTGCTTAGGATACAAATCAACATTGCCATTAACTTTAGAAAACATAATTTATCATACTAATGCTGTTTCAAGAGGATTTAAGAAGAAAATTGAGGAACAACCTTTAGTTGTTTCAGATATGCCTTTTCTGACATACCAATGTGGAGAGGATAAGGCTGTTGAGTATGCGGGGAAAATTATTCAGAGCACTTATGCAAAGGCTGTAAAGGTAGAGGGAGCTGAACCTGAAATACAAAAAGTTATTTCCAGATTAATAAGAATGGGAATCCCTGTTATGGGTCATATAGGTCTTACACCACAAAGCTATCTAAATATTGGATTAAAGAAACAAGGAGAAAGCTTAGCAAGCCAAGAAAAAATCCAGAAAGAGGCTTCGATTCTTGAAAAATTAGGATGTTTTTCAATAGTTCTTGAACATATTCCTGATTTGCTTGCTAAAGAAATAAAAAATTCTTTAACAATTCCGACAATAGGTATCGGTGCAGGTAATTATTGCGATGGGCAAGTAAGAGTTACTGCAGATTTGTTAGGCCTCAATGATGATCAACCACCATTTTGCCAACCGATTATCCAAGGAAAGAAATTATTTAAGGATAAATTAAAGGAATGGGTAGAATCTGAAAGACTTAATTAATATCATCCCACCACTTAAACATAGAAACAAGAACTTGATTGCTAAGTTCCATTCCATTGGGCTCACTTAAAAAGAATCTATTCCCCTTTCTTACTAATAGTCCACTTTCAAGAAATCTTTCCCATTCTTCAAGTAATTTACTAAAGTTGCTTTCAATTTTTTTGTTTTCCCAGTTTTGGACTTTAAAGACTTCTTTAATATCTACACCCTCTTTCAGTCTTAAACCCAACATTATTTTCTCATCTATTTCTTTATAAACAAAATCTTTATTAGTTAAAGTTAAATCTAAATTAAGATCGCATTGTCTAATTACCCATTCTTTATATTTTTTACTAACTCTTGGTCTAGTTAACTTTTCCCCCCAAGGCGAACTTGTAGAACCTTGACCAAAACTCCACCAGCCTAAACCACTCCAATAAACTCTATTATGTCTCGATTGATGTCGCGGGAGGCAATAATTTGAGATTTCATATCTTGAATACCCTGAGTTTTTTAAAATTAAATGAGTTGACTCACTATTTCTAAAAGCTTCTTCATCACTTGGAAGTTTTAATTTTCCTAAATTAACTAATTTTTTAAAAACAGTGCCATTTTCAATATTTAAATCGTAAATAGATAGATGCGGTGGTGAAAATTTTATTGCTTTTTTTAAGTCATCTTGCCATTCTTTAAATCCACTCATCGGCAAGTTTTGAATTAAATCTAAACTCCAGCTTTTTATTAACCCAGAATCATATGCTCTCTTCAACCATAAACAAGATTTTTCTGCATCTTCTCTCAAATGACGTCTTCCCGATTTTTGAAGTATCTTATTATTGAAACTTTGTACTCCGAGACTAAATCTATTTATTCCAGCATTTATGAATCCATAAAGATCATCTTGAGTAAAACTCGCTGGATCAACCTCCATAGTGATTTCAGCACCATAGTCAATTCCATAATTTTCTTTAAAAAGATCAATTAATTCTTTGATTTGGGTAGGATCTAAAATTGATGGTGTTCCACCTCCTACATAAATTGTCGATAAAGATGATTTATGCTTAATTGACAAAATTTCTTTACATAAAAAGTGCAAATACTCTTGAACAGTTTTGCTTCCATAACCTTGTAAAGTTTCAACTTTGTTTCCTAATGGAATAACTGCAAAATCACAATAAAAGCATCTTCTATGGCAAAAAGGGATGTGCACATAAGCACTTCTTGGAAACTTATTCATAATCTAAATTCATTTTTAAGCTCCAAAAAAGTTTTAAGGATCGAAAAAAATCAAATCCTTATTTACTCAATTAATAAATCCTAGTAGATTATATATATGACAGATATCTTAGTATTAATTTTATTTGTATTTTCTGGGGCTGCTTCAGGATGGCTTGGAGTTGATTTATTGCCAGTAGACATACTTAAACAGGTATCTAATGTAGAAGGCTTTAGAATTGTTTTAGCAATAATAGGTTTTTTTGTAGGATTAGCAGCTGGTTTTGTATTCCTTCAACTTAGAAAGACGTTTCTTGATCAAATAAGAACAATGCCAACGGACTTACTGATAAGTAGGTCCGTTGGATTAATTTTAGGATTACTTGTTGCGAATCTCTTACTTGCTCCAATACTATTGATTCCCTTCCCTAGAGAAGTTTTTTTCGCAAAGCCTTTAGCGGCTATATTAAGCAATATTTTCTTTGGTGTGCTTGGTTATAAGTTGGCAGATACCCATGGAAGAACATTATTAAGATTATTTAATCCAAATAATACTGATGCATATCTAGTCAATGAAGGAATCCTTCCTGCTGCAAGTCCAAAAATTCTAGATACTAGCGTAATTATTGATGGAAGAATTAATGGTCTATTAGGTTGCGGCTTATTGGAAGGGCAATTAATTGTTGCTCAAAGTGTAATTGATGAATTACAAACATTAGCTGACTCAAGCAGTAATGAAAAAAGGTCGAAAGGCAGAAGAGGTCTCAAGTTATTAAAAGAATTAAGAGATTCATATGGGAGAAGACTTGTTATAAACCCAACGAAGTATGAAGGTAATGGGGTAGATGAAAAACTCTTGAAAATTACTGAAGATATGACAGGAACTTTAATTACGGCTGATTATAATCTTTCTCAGATTGCTGAAGTTAAAGAATTAAAAGTTATGAATTTGAGTGATTTGGTTATTGCTTTAAGGCCAGAAGTGCAACCAGGGGAATCACTTAATATAAAAATCGTGCGAGAGGGCAAAGAAAAAATGCAAGGTATTGGATATTTAGATGATGGCACAATGGTTGTTATTGATGATGCAAGGAATTTTGTGGGAAGCAGATTAGATATTGTTATCACAGGAGCATTACAAACTCCAACTGGAAGAATGGTCTTTGGAAAACTAATAAATAATCCTGAGTCAAACAAATCTTTTAAATCACCAGCGACACAGGGCTAAATCTAGCTAGAATCAGTTCAATCTTAATTTTGTGATACAAATGACTGTATCTGCTCCTTATTACGGCGAAAACACCGTTATGAGGACCCCGCCACCAGATCTCCCCTCTCTTTTACTGAAAGAGCGAATTGTTTATCTTGGTTTACCATTATTTTCAGATGATGATGCGAAAAGACAACTAGGAATGGATGTTACTGAGCTAATCATTGCACAACTTCTTTATCTAGAATTTGAGGATCCAGAAAAACCAATCTATTTCTATATCAATTCAACAGGTACTAGTTGGTACACTGGTGACGCAGTTGGTTTTGAAACAGAAGCTTTCGCTATCTGCGATACAATAAGCTACATTAAGCCTCCAGTACATACAATATGTATAGGTCAAGCAATGGGGACTGCTGCAGTTATTCTTTCATCTGGCACTAGGGGGCAAAGAGCCGCCCTTCCTCATGCTTCTATTGTTTTGCATCAACCTATAAGTGGAGCAAGAGGCCAAGCAACCGATATTCAAATAAGAGCTGAGGAAGTTTTGAAAAATAAAAAATCAATGCTAGAGATTTTATCTCGTAATACTGGGAAAACTATCGAAGAACTCTCAAAAGACTCTGACAGGATGAGTTATCTCAACCCCCAAGAAGCACTAGAATATGGAGTTATAGATAGAATACTCACAAGTCAAAAAGATTTACCAAATAAAATTTAACACTCAAGAAACTACTTTAAAATCATGCCAATAGGAACTCCAAGCGTGCCTTACAGACTTCCAGGAAGTCAATACGAAAGATGGGTTGACATATATACAAGACTAGGTGTTGAAAGAATTCTTTTTCTTGGACAAGAAGTGAATGATGGTATTGCCAATAGCCTAGTTGCACAAATGCTTTATTTAGATTCTGATGATAATTCCAAACCTATTTATCTTTATATAAATAGCCCAGGAGGATCAGTAACGGCTGGCTTAGCTATATATGACACTATTAAGTACGTAAAAAGCGATGTAGTAACCATATGCGTAGGCCTTGCAGCCTCCATGGGAGCTTTTCTTTTGGCCGCTGGCACTAAAGGCAAAAGAGTTGCTTTGCCTCATAGCAGAATAATGATTCATCAACCCTTAGGAGGGACATCTCAACGTCAAGCAAGTGATATTGAAATAGAAGCTAAGGAAATTTTAAGAATTAAAGATATGTTAAATATGTCTATGGCAGATATGACAGGTCAATCATTTGAGAAAATTGAAAAGGATACTGATAGAGATTATTTCTTAAGTGCAGAAGAAGCAAAAAACTATGGCTTAATTGATAGAGTAATCACGCATCCAAGTGAAGCAAATCAGTCTCAAAATTTCTAAATAAATATTTTAATTTTAATTTTTAAATTAATAATTTTTTGGTTTATTTACACTTTTAATGTCTAAAATATTAGATATTAAATGAAAAGTAGCTACGACTAATGACCCAACTC
>CACBGC010000018.1 GCA_902538695.1 uncultured Synechococcaceae cyanobacterium
TAATGCTCGAGATGAGGTCGTCCTAGAGGTAAATAACCTAAGACATTGGTATAAATTAAATTCTTCAATTTTCATTAATAAATGGAATAAGGCTTTAAATGAAGTTAGTTTCAAGTTATATGAGAATGAGACTCTTGGAATAGTTGGTTCTTCAGGGAGTGGTAAAAGTACATTATGTAGGGCTTTAATTGGACTTCTTAAAGTAAGAGGTGGTGAAATCAAAATTTATGATAAAAATTATGCATCGAAAAAAAATAAATCTTTTAAAAAGAACAATAAAGTGCAAATTATTTTTCAAGATCCTTTTTCAAGTTTGAACCCGAAAATGACAATTAAAAGTATTTTGGAAGATATATTTTTTATTCAAAAAATTTCAGATAAAAGAAAAATCGAAAAAGAAATAAGATTAATGTTAAGAAATTTAAATCTTCCCTTAAATAATGATTTTTTTAATTCTTATCCTAACCAATTATCTGGTGGTCAATTGCAAAGAATTTCATTGGCCAAGGCGCTATTGCTGAAGCCAAAAATTTTAATTTGTGATGAGAGTGTAAATATGTTGGATGCTTCAGTAAAAATAGAGATTCTTGAATTACTAAGAGTCTTTCAAGAAAAAATGAATTTAACGATTATTTTTATTACCCATGATTTAGGCATTGCTAAAAGATTTTGTAATAGGTTGCTAGTTATGAATCATGGAAAGATAGTTGATGAAGGAGAAAGTTCTACAATATTCACTAAAACTCAAAACCCGTATACAAAATCGCTTCTAAATTCCTCTTTAAATCTCATTTAACTTTAAGAACACTTAGTAATTTTTGAAAATCTAATGGTAATTCTGATTCAAATATCATTTCTTTACCATTTATTGGATGTATAAGTCCAAGCTTGATGGCGTGTAAAGCTTGGCCATCTAATTTACAGGGTAGTTTTTTACATCTTCCATATAATGGATCACCCACAATTGGATGATTAATGTGAGCGCAATGAACTCTTATTTGATGCGTTCGCCCTGTATCTAGCTTGAAACTCATTAATGAGTAATTGCCAAATCTTTCTTTTAATTTCCAATAGGTACAGGCATATCTTCCTGAAGTTTCTTCAACTACTTTATATTTCAATCTATTTAATTTATCTCTGCCAATGTGTCCCACTATTTTGCCTTCATCAGAATTAGGTGCTCCATGAATTACTGCAATGTATTCGCGTGATGCTATTTTTTCTTTAATTTGTTTCTGGAGATTTACTAATGCCTCTTGGCTTTTTGCAACCACCATACATCCGGAAGTATCTTTATCTAATCTGTGAACAATCCCAGGTCTTAGTTTCCCATTAATTCCTGGTAGATCTTTACAGTGAAAAAGTAATCCATTCACTAAAGTTCCAGATTTGTGTCCAGGGGCTGGATGAACTATTAGACCTGATTGTTTATTGATGACTATGATGTGCTCGTCCTCAAAAAGGATATTTAAATCCATTTTTTCAGGTTTCAAATAAATAAGAGGTTCTGGAGGAGGCATCCATATTTGAATATTGTCGCCATTTTTTAATGGGGTCTTTGCTTTCGCGGTCTTATAGTTTACAAGTACTAAACCTGAATTTATAAAATGTTGAATTCTTGCTCTACTTTGTTCTGGCCTTTTACTTACCAACCATCTGTCTAGCCTCATAGGAAGAGGAAGCTCATAAATAATTTCTATAAGCTCACCTTCTCCAATGCCGAAAGAATTTTGATTATTTAATTCCATAGTGGGACTTCTAAAGCAATTTTACCCAGCATTTGATTTCTATAATCTTCCAATAACTTATGAGACATTCTTCTTTTATCTCCTGAGGTATGTTTTGAAGCTGCTTCGTCGATCCAAGCAGAAGGACTCTTAAAGCCTTTTGCAATATCAACTCCATATCTATCAGATATTTGTTTAACTGAGATATTTGCATTCTTATCTTTGTTGAGAGTCGATATAATTTTGATAAATCCAATTGCGACACTCTCTACTTCGTAAGCTGCTTCACCAATGTCGTCACAAAGTGCAAGATTAAGTGCTGATTTTTGATCTTCTAAATTTGGAGGTATAACACCAGGAGCATCTAGCAGGTCTATACCAATATCTAATTTTATCCATCTTAAATTACGAGTCACGCCTGCTTTCCTAGCGCTATCTACAACTCTTTTTTTTGCAATTCTATTAATTAATGCTGACTTTCCTACGTTTGGGAAACCAAGTGTAAGAGCTCTAATTGGCCTAATTCGCATTCCTCTAGAGAGTCTTCTATCATCGATTGACGACCTAGAATCTTTGGCTGACTTACAAATTTCTTTAATACCAATTCCTCTTTTAGCATCACACCAAAGAGGATATTGATCTTTAGCATTAAACCATTTATTCCAGCTATTAATAGTATTAGGGGAGATCATGTCTGATCTGTTAATAACTAGAATATGTTTTTTATTATTTATCCATTTATTTAAGTGTGGATGTCCTGTTGACAAAGGAATTCGAGCATCTCTAACTTCTATAACTAAATCTACTTTATTGATAACTTCAGATAATTTCTTTTCTGCTTTTGCGATATGGCCTGGGTACCATTGGATTTTGGGTATGTCCACTTCTTTAAATTAAATAAATTTTTGTATTCCTTTTTAGTTTTTATAAGTTTCAAAAGTGTTTACTTCTAAAGTTTAGTATAAATTAAATAACTAAAAAATTTTTCTAATCGTTAATTCTTAAAATTTATTAAGGCATAGGTAACAGTAACTACTTTTTAACCCAATCAGCCCAAATTAACGTTAGGGTCTTAAGATTAAAAATAGGCTTGTTTAATGTCAAAATTATCTCTTTCCAGTCTTGATAAGACTCATTTAGAAGGAAAAAAAGTTCTTGTCAGGGTGGATTTTAATGTTCCATTAAATGAAGGCGGTCACATAACCGACGATACACGTATTCGTGCAGCGATTCCTACTATTGAATATCTCATTAATCATTCTGCAAAAGTTATCTTAGCTGCCCATTTTGGAAGACCAAAAGGCCAAGTAAATGAAAAAATGAGATTAACTCCAGTAGCAGCAAGATTAAGTGAATTGTTGGGAAAAAATGTTGCTCTTACAAACAGTTGTATAGGTGATGAATCAGTTTCTCAATCAAATAGCTTAGGGGATGGAGATGTTCTTTTACTTGAAAATGTTCGTTTTTTTGGTGAAGAGGAAAAGAACGACTTAGATTTTGCCAAAAATTTAGCATCACATGCAGACATGTATGTAAACGATGCATTTGGTGCTGCTCACAGAGCTCATGCTTCAACTCAGGGAGTTACTAATTATTTAAGTCCATCAGTAGCTGGATTCCTTTTAGAAAAAGAATTGAAATACTTACAAGGAGCGATAGATGCCCCAAAGCGTCCATTGGCAGCAATAGTTGGAGGATCAAAGGTTAGTAGCAAAATAGGAGTGCTTGATTCTTTACTAGATAAATGTGACAAAATCATGATTGGTGGAGGTATGATTTTTACTTTTTATAAAGCTAGAGGTCTAGATGTTGGAAAGAGCCTTGTAGAAGAAGATAAATTAGAGCTTGCCAGAGATTTAGAAGCAAAAGCAAAAGCAAAAGGAGTCGAATTATTATTACCTACTGATGTTGTCTTGGCTAATGAATTTTCGCCTGACGCCGAAAGTAAAATATCTCAAATTGATTCAATTAGTGGAGATTGGATGGGTCTTGATATTGGTCCAGATTCTATTAAAGTTTTTCAGAATGCTCTTGCAGAATGTAAGACAATAATTTGGAATGGGCCAATGGGAGTTTTCGAATTTGATAAATTTGCAGAAGGTACAAATGCAATAGCTACCACCCTTGCGGACTTAAGCGCTTTTTCTGAAGTTTGTACAATAATTGGCGGTGGAGATTCAGTTGCAGCAGTTGAAAAAGCAGGATTAGCTGAGAAAATGTCTCATATATCTACTGGAGGTGGCGCAAGTTTGGAACTTTTAGAAGGTAAAACATTACCTGGTGTAGCAGCTTTGAACGAAGCATAGGCTATATCTTATCAACAACATCAACACTCTTTGTGAAAGTAATCATTCCCTCAGGATGAGCTATGATTCCTGACCAAATTTGTATCCCTGGTTTTGAGGGAGCTCTTGTCATTCTAAAAATCCCTCCAGAAGACAATGGCTCCAATAATATTTCTTGTTCAAAAAATGAATTAACTTGATGAGGTTTTATAGCTCCAGCAACAATTACTTCTTCAAGAGGCTTATTTAAAATTATATCGATATCGTATTTTGAACCAGTAAGAACTCTACTAGGAATTTTAAAAGTAATATCTATTTTTTTATTATCGTTTCTTATTATGGTGAATAAATTTTTGATAATCCCTTCATCTATTTTCCCGTTAACGATTGAAAATAAATAATCAAATTTGGATTCGAGTATATATATTTCTCCATTAACTATTTTTTCCCCAGAAACTTTTATTCGCAAAATATCTTCATCTGGAAAATCAGATTTTAATCTTTTGATCTTCCATTTGCTGTTAGGGAAATCATTAATAATCTTTGAAAATTGTTTTGGTATATTTTGGCTTTCTCCATTTCTAAAATTTTTTCTAATAAATTCTAAATCTCTTGAATTTAAGGAGTATTCTAGATTTCTTATTAAATCAACTTTCAAAGTTTGCGTTATTGCTGAATGGGGAATAATAAGATAAACAAATAAGTAGAGAAGAAATCCTATATTTTTGAATAAGCTTAAATTAAACATATTAATTATTAGTTATTTTATTCTACTATTTTAGGTTTTTATGTCTAAAAAAAATAATTTATTAGTTGCAGCAAGTGGGACAGGGGGACATATTTTCCCAGCCTTAGCAGTTTCTAAAGAGTTAGAAGATGAATGGAATATTCATTGGTTGGGTGTTAGTCAAAGACTTGATGCAAATTTTATTCCCGAAAAATATAATTTGAGGACTTTGAATATAAAGACACCAAAAAAAAATATTTTTTTGTTTTATCAATATATAGAAATTTTAATGTCAACTTTTCAAATAATTAAGATCTTAAAAGAAAAAAAAATTAACTTAGTTTTTGCGACTGGCGGTTACATATCAGCACCTACTATTGTTGCTTCAAAACTTCTAAGGATACCTATCATTATTCATGAATCAAATGTAATTCCAGGAATGGTCACGAAATATTTTGGTTTTTTATGTAACTATGTTCTTTTAGGATTTAAAGAAACAAATTCTTATTTAAAAAATTGTAAAACTATTTTCACTGGAACACCTTTAAGAGAGCAATTCTGTAAATTTAATTTTTTGCCAGAATGGGTTCCAAAAGGAAATGGCCCTCTTTTGATTGTTATGGGGGGTAGTCAAGGAGCAAAAGCTATAAATCAAATTCTTTATGAATCTCTAGAATTTTTAATAAAAAAACAATTTCGGATAGTTCATATTGTTGGCGAATCTAATCTAAAACCTTTACATGTAAAAAACTCCAAAAATTATATTCAAAAAAAATTTACTAATGAAATAGCATCTTTAATTCAAAACTGTGATCTTGTAATATCGAGATCTGGCGCAGGAACAATCAATGAATTAATGGAGGCTGAAAAACCTTCAATTTTAATTCCATATCCAGATTCTAAAAATAATCATCAGGAGAAAAATGCCATGATTCTTGTTTCAAGTGGAGGCTCAGTTTTAATCAATCAGAATAAAATGTCTAAAGAAGTTTTTGAAGCAACTCTAGAAAGAATTTTTAAAACAAAATCAAAAAAGGGAAAAAATCATTATGAAATATTAGATCTCATGAAGAAGAATATGGGAAATAATAAAAAAATTAAATCTAAAAATCAGATTAAAAAGTATATTAATTATTTTTTAAAGGAATTCTGAATTTCTTCACATAAAAGAGTGTTATTTTTTCTATTCTGCAGACTTATTCTTGCCCACTTTTCGTCAAGAAATCTAAATGAAGTGCATTCTCTAAGCAATATTCCCTTATTTTCTAAATATTTTATATTTGGCGATAAGGATGTTTCACTTTCTATTAAAAAAAAGTTGGTTGAAGAGTTATGAATTTTAAGTTTCTCTATTTTTAATAGTTTTTCAAATACTCTCTTTTTTTCAATATTTATCCAGCTGTGAATCTGTTTTGTCCACTGTTCATAGAATTTCTTATTACTTAGCAGATCAATTCCTGCTTTAATAGAAAATGAATTTAAAGGCCAAGGATCTCTATTTATTTCCCATTGTTTAAGTTTTTTAGATGAGCCAATAACGTAACCTAATCTAAGACCAGGAATATTGAAGATTTTGGTCAAGCTTCTCAAGACTAATAAATTATCAAATCTTTTGGTTAATGGTATTAAAGATTCTTTTTCTCCATTAGGTGTTATCGATAAGAAAGCTTCATCGCAGATAACTAATTTATATTTTTTCACAACTTCCTCCAATGAATTCTTTTCCCATAATTGGCCAGTAGGGTTTTGTGGATTTGTTATCCAAATAACATCACCTTTTGGGTGAAGCGGGAATGATTGAGGAAAAATATCATTCCAGTTTTTTGGTAATTCGTAATGTATAAAATTGCTATTCCAACAATTTAAAGATCTTTCATAATCTACAAATGATGGAGAAGGAATACAACTTATTCCGAATTTGGATGCTTCATAACCTGCCCAGGTTATTAATTCAGAAGCTCCATTTCCAGGCAATATATTGTCTGGATTTATCCCATGAAATTTGCCGATTATTTCTTTCAGATCACTCAAGTTTCTTTCTGGGTAATATTTAAAGCCAAGATTCTTAATTTCCGCATTTATTGAATCTATTAGTATTTGAGGGGGATCAAAGGGTACTAATGATGCACTTGCATCAATGATTTCGGAGGGTAATAAATTTAATTTTTTCGCAGTTGCATATACATTTCCACCGTGCTTCAAGTTTGATCCTTGCATGGCTAACGTTGAGTAATCATGAGGTTCATTATTCATTATCTAATTTTATTCAACCCATTTTAAATCTGATCCAATTGCATCTTTTATACTAGATAATTGATGGTTATTGAGTTGCTTTATAATTCCCTCAAGTATAGCTGGTACTAATTGTGGACCCTTATATATCCATCCTGTATAAAGTTGAATTAATGATGCTCCAGAACAAATTCTTTCCCAAGCTGACTCAGGACTATCTATTCCACCAACGCCAATTAAAATAATCTTTTTATCAATATTATGTATATGTTTAATTATTTGATTTGCTTTTTTTTGGAGAGGCCTTCCACTTAATCCTCCATTCTCTTGAGAGAGTAATAACCCAGTTTGCCTGATCTTTCTATTTTCAAGACCTAATCTATCAATGCTGGTGTTTGTAGCAATTATTCCATCGATGTTTTCCTCGATTATTAATTGGCAAATATCTTCAATATCTTGAAGGCCTAAATCTGGCGCAATTTTTACAAATAATGGTGGACAATTAGGTAAGTTTTTAATTTCTCTGAGAAGTTCTTTCAGAAGAATCGGATCTTGTAATTTTCTTAGTCCTTCAGTATTTGGAGAACTAACGTTTATTGCTGCGTAATCACAATATGGAATTAATAATTTTAGAGAAGTTAAATAATCATCATTTGCTTGAGATAAACCTGTAATTTTTGACTTCCCGAAATTTATCCCTAAACAAATATTCTCCCTGTTTTTTTTAAACTCAACACCTTGTTCGACAAGGTTTTTAACTAGATTTTCAGCACCATTATTATTAAAACCCATTCTATTTAATGCTGCTTCTTCTTCTGCCAATCTAAATAACCTTGGTTTGGGATTTCCATTCTGAGCAAATTTAGTTACTGTACCAAGCTCAGCAAATCCAAAACCAAAATCTTTCCATATATTTGCGGCATTTCCATTTTTGTCAAAACCAGCAGCTAAACCAATTGGATTACAAAAATTTATTCCACATATGTTCTGAGTTAACCTTTTATCAACTACAGAAAATTCTTCATTTAGATTTTTTAAGATAGAAGATACTATAGGCCAATTACATTTTCTTGAACTGAATGATAGGAGACTAAGAGATAAATTTGTTAAGTATTCTGCATCAATTCCAGAGTCTTTTTTTAATACAGGGGTAATCAAGTTTTTATAAAGATTTTTAAATCCCCCCTTCTTTTCATTCATAAAAAATTAGACTTCCTTTTTTCTATTATCCAATATTTTTTATCTTTAGGAATCAATCTCCAATTACGCCATTCAAAAAGTGAATATTGTTTTATCTTTAAGTGGTTTTCATCACCTAATAAAGTGTCTAGTTCAGGTGAACTTAAAAGGTACTTTTTTTCTGCAAATTTTTGAATTAATTCATTGCGGGAAAATAATTTCTGAATTTCTGTAGGTGCATTTTTTTCAAAAAAATCAACTGAGGATTCTACTTTTTTTAAGTTACTTTCTATAGATATACCTTTGCTGTAATTAGTTGCAATTTTATCAACCCTATCATTTTGTTTATCCCCGCTATGGCCTTTAACATATTCCATTATTAGGCCATTAATTCTTAAATGATCAATTTTTTGCCATAGATCAAGATTTTGAACTGGTTTTCCTGAACTTGTTTTCCATCCATTTTTCTTCCAATTAATAATCCATTTTGTATAACCCTCAATAACATATTTACTATCAGTTCTTAGTTTAAAGTTCTCTTTTAATTTGTAGGTTTTTAATTTCTCAAGAGTTTTTATAGCAGCGATGAGTTCCATTCTATTATTAGTAGTATTTTGCTCGGAACCACCTATTTCTAATTCGCTGTTATCGTCAAAAATTATTAAACCTCCCCAACCACCTGGGCCTGGATTACCACTGCAGGCTCCGTCTGTTGCGGCTTCAATCGCAATAATATCACTATTCATAATTTTTGAAGCCGATATTAAGATTATCGGCTTGAAAAAATGTACTCTTACTTAAGTGTAACTTTACCGCCAGCTTCTTCAATCTCTTTCTTTAAAGATTCAGCATCTGCTTTGGCAATTCCTTCTTTTACTGTTTTTGGTGCAGATTCAACAAGTGCTTTTGCATCGCCAAGACCTAGACCAGTTGCATTTCTTACAACCTTAAGTACTTTGATTTTTGCAGCTGCATCAAAGCTTTCGAGAACTACATCAAATTCAGTTTTTTCTTCAGCAGCGCCGCTATCTGCGTCACCGCCAGCTCCTCCTGGAGCTGCCATTACTACACCTGCAGAAGCTGCAGCTGATACACCAAAAGCCTCTTCAATTTGCTTTACAAGCTCAGATGCTTCTAAAAGTGATAAAGATTTTAATGATTCAAGAATTTCTTCAGTTTTTGCGGACATTTTCTTAAAAGTTAATTAGGGTTTTGATTTAAGATTCTGATTTTTCAGAATGTTGTTTAAGTGATCTAGCAAGTCCAGAAGGCACTTCATTGATAGAGATCGCAATTTTTGTTGCTACGCCATTTAGAGCGCCAGCAATTTTTGCCATCAATACTTCTTTAGATGGAAGACTTGCAATTTCTTTTATTTCAGAATCGCTAAGAAGTCTGCCTTCAAATAAAGCTCCTTTGGTCTCGGATTTTTTGGTGTCTTTTTGAAAAGATTGGATTGCTTTTACAGCACCACCAACATCTTCTTTAATTAACACAAAAGCATTTGTTCCGGTCAGTAAAGATTCAAGATCGTTCCAATTACTATCTCCATCAATAGCTTTGCGCATTAATGAATTTTTAGTAACTTTGCAGATGCCGTTAGTTGTTTGCAATCTGGATCGCAAATCTGACATCTCTTTGATAGTTAAACCTTTATAGTCAAGAACTACAGCCATTTCCGAGTCGTCTAAAAGAGATTTAATCTCAGTAACGATTTTTTGCTTATTCTCTAGTGTTCGGCCCATTGATGTTTTTTGGATCGTAATTTAGGGAGAGCAGGAAATGCGGCAAAGTTCTTTTAAAGAGGCCGCTTTTATTAGATCCAAAAAGAAATAATTTAAGACGAGTCCTCGGTAGGAATTAAAAATTTAGAATAACTAAATCAACCTACTTTCTTTGGCCGTATTATTGCAATTTAAATTATACTACAAAGAGTTAACCTTCAGGTTGGTAATCTTGTATGGCATTTATGTCTAATTGAACTGAAGGCCCCATTGTTGAAGTTACATAAAAAGTTTTCCAATACTTTCCTTTAGCTCCACTTGGTTTATTTTTATCAATTGATTCTTGTAAGGTTTTTAAGTTGTCAAATAGAGCCTCTTTTGTGAAACTTGCTTTTCCAAAGCGGACATGAACGATTCCAGCCTTATCTGCTCTAAATTCGAGTTTACCAGCTTTGAATTCTTTTATTGCATTAGCAATGTCATTAGTTACCGTCCCAGCTTTTGGATTAGGCATTAAACCTCTAGGTCCTAAAACTCTTCCTAATTTTGCAACCTTTGGCATCATATCTGGAGTTGCAATAAGTAGATCGAACTCCATATTTCCTTTGTTGATGCTTTCCACAAGATCTTCTTCGCCAAATAAATCTGCACCAGCAGCCTTAGCTTTCGATACATTCTCACCGCTTGTAATTACTGCAATTTTGATGCTTTGGCCAGTACCATGTGGTAATGCAACAGTGGTCCTTAATTGTTGATCAGTATATTTTGGATCAATACCTAGACGTATATGTGCTTCAATAGTTTCATCAAATTTTGCATTAGCATTTTCCTTGATAATACTAAGAGCTTCAAGTGGTGCGTAAATGCGATCTTCTATCTTTGTTGATAGAGCCGCCATTCTTTTAGATAGTTTTTTCATAATAATATTGGGTGCGAACGGTTATTAACTAACCTCCCCTAAATAGTGAGAAATTTTGTATTGAACTCAATCAGTGATAGAGACGCCCATATTACGAGCAGTACCCTCAATTACTTTCATTGCTGATTCAACACTAGAACAGTTTAGATCAGGAAGCTTAGTTTTGGCTATTTCTTCTAATTGAGATTTACTTATATTCCCAACAGAGCCTTTTGCGGATTCACCTGAACCTTTCTCTATACCAGCCGCTTTTGTTATTAAGACGGAAGCAGGAGGTGTTTTTGTGATAAAAGTAAAGCTTCTATCTTCAAAAACAGAAATCTCGACTGGAATTACAAAGCCCGCTTTATCTTGTGTCCTTGCGTTGTATTCTTTGCAAAATGCCATGATATTGACACCATGTTGTCCTAAAGCTGGCCCTACAGGAGGAGCAGGATTTGCTTTGCCGGCTTGTAGAGCAAGCTTGATAACTGCAACAATTTTTTTTGCCATTAGATTAGAGAATTTAAGCTGGAGTAGAAAATCATAATTTTACTCGATAAACAAGAACAATTAGAAATTAATTTTGTTTATTGATTTGGGAGAATTCTAATTCTACAGGAGTCTCGCGCCCAAATATTGAAAGTAATGCTTTTAATTTATTTCTCTCTCCGGAAACTTCTATAACTTCTCCCTGGAAATCCTTGAATGGACCGCTAGTTACAATGATTCTATCTTTTTCTTCAATATCTAACTTGATTACAGCTTTTTTCTCTGATGCGCGCTTAAAGATTCTATTAACTTCTTGTCTTGATAATGGTCGAGGTTTGATATGACCTCGCGATCTTCCGCTGCCTCTACCGTCTTCAGCACCGACAAAGTTAATTACATTTGGAGTACTTTTAACAGCCATCATTGTATCTTCATCTAAAATCATTCTTACGAGGACATAACCTGGGAAAACTTTTTCTTCAGTAGTTTGTCTGCTCCCATCTTTTTTTAATTTAATTCCTGGAGTTTGGGGAATTTCAATTTCAATGATTCTATTATTAACACCTAAAGTTACTGATCTCTGCTCAAGAGTCGCTTTTACTTTTTTTTCACAGCTTGATGCTACTTGAACTGCATACCATCTTGCGATGCTTGTATTTGCTTTTGAAGAAGCAAGGTTTGTAGTTAATTCATTACTCATTTTTCTGGAAGCTTAATTAAGATCATTTATTGATGGATATTCGGGAGATAATTCAACCAAAAATTTGCGAGGCTGCCCATCCATAGAATCTGCTAACAGAAGCAATGGCTGCAGCAGAAAAAGATACCATAATTATAACTGCTACTGATTCGCTAAAAAGTTGTTGTTTGTTAGGCCACACGACAAGTTTAAGCTCATCGTAGGTAGATCTAAAAAAATTATTCTTTTTTTTAGGCTCTTCAACTTCAGGAGAATCCTTTTTAAGAGGTTCTTTATTAGTAGTAGGACTTGTCACAAAATTTTTTTGAAATTAAGCTTTTTGATTTAATTATATTTTAGCTTATTGATTTACTCCTCAGCTAGGTTTGAAAACGATCTCATCTTTTTTAGCAGGGTTAAGTTTAATTGTTATATTTTTTTTATTTTTGAAGTTATCTTCTAAAAGTTTTGCAGCCAAGGGATTTTCTATTTGTCTTCTAAGTTCCCTACTAAGTGGCCTAGCACCATATTCAGGTTCGTAAGAATCGTTTGCAATTTTGTTGATAACTTTTTTGTCTATAGCGATATTTATTTTCTGCTCAAGTAGCAGGTTCTTTAAATCTTCTGTTTGTAGAATGATTATTTTTTGAAGTTCATCAATAGATAATGGATCAAACTTTACCACTTCGTCAATTCTATTTAAAAATTCAGGTCTAAAAATTGAAGACAATGCATTACTAATTGAATCATCTAGAGTTTGTTGATCTTTTTCTAACTTTCCCTCACTTTTAGAAATCTTTTGTGAATACTCCAGTATAGATTTGCCAGCTAGGTTACTTGTCATAATAATTACCGTATTTTTAAAATCTACGGTCCTTCCTTGAGAGTCCGTTAATCTTCCTTCATCTAAGACTTGCAAAAGGATATTAAATACTTCTGCATGTGCTTTTTCTATCTCATCAAGAAGTATTACTGAATAGGGTTTACGTCTTACAGCTTCAGTTAATTGACCTCCCTCTTCATAACCAACATAACCTGGGGGAGCTCCTAAAAGTCTTGCTACTGCATTTTTCTCCATAAATTCACTCATGTCTAATCTTAAAAGTGCGTCTTCTTCATCAAATAAAACTGTTGCAAGAGATTTTGCTAATTCTGTTTTACCAACACCAGTAGGACCCATAAATAAAAAAGATCCAATAGGTCTTTTAGGGCTTTTCATACCAACTCGAGCTCTTCTAATTGCAGCAGAAACAGCTTCTATGGCTTTTTCTTGTCCAATAACTTTTTCACTTAGTTCTGTTTCTAGATTGACTAATTTCTTACGTTCATTTGAAACTACTTTAGAAATTGGGATACCTGTGATTTTTGATATGACATCTGCAATATCATCAGGTTCAACTTGATATTTAAAAGGGAAATTTCTATTTTTATTTGTTTTATTAAAGTTCTCTTCAAATTTTTGTATGTCATTCTTTATTTCACTTAACTCTTCTTCAAGCTTTTCTAAATAATCTAGATCATTTTCAATTTCGCGATTTGATTTATCTTTAATTTGTTTGGTAAGCTTATCTTCTTCTTTCATTAAAATAGATAATTCCTCCATTTCTTCACGTAAATTGTTCCAATTTTCCAGAAGGACATTCAATTTTGCCTCTGATTGTTGTCTATTTTTCGATAGATTTTCTTGAGCTTCGATATTTTCTCCTTGCAAATTATTCAATTTTTCATCAATAGTATTAAGTTTGTTTTCTTGTTGGATAATGATTTGAGGAATCTTATTAGACTCGATTTTCAACTGTGCAGCTGCTTCATCAATTAAATCTATTGCACTATCAGGGAGACATTTATCGCTGATGTATCTATCGGCCAATTTTGCAGAATAGGTTACAGCCTCTTCAGAAATTTTTATGCCATGATGTGATTCATATTTCTTTTTGATCCCTTGTAATATTTTTGTACTTAATTCTACTGAAGGTTCATTAACAGCTATCTTTTGAAAGCAATTATTTAATGCCTGATCTTTTTCAATAGTTTCACGAAATTTCTCAGGTGTTGTTGTACCGATACATCTAAGTTCTCCTTCAGCTAGTAAAGGTTTTAAGATATTACTGATATCGGTAGAAGATCTGTCAGAACTTAATATTGAGTGAATTTCATCAATAAATAGAATCGTTCCTTGGTTTGGATTATTTAGTTCCTGCATTATTAAGCTTAGTCTTTCCTCTAGTTGACCTCTAAATTTGGTCCCAGAAACTAATGCACCTAAGTCAAGTGAAATAATTTTTAAGTCCCTTAAAGTATCAGGAACTTTTTTGTCTACAATTAATTGAGCAAGTAATTTTGCAATTGAGGTTTTACCAACTCCAGGATTCCCAATAAGTATAGGGTTATTTTTGTTTCTTCTGCAGAGTACCCTCATTAAATTATTGATCTCATTTTCTCTTCCTAAAACGGGATCAAGTAAGCCTTTTTTAGCTGATTCTGTTAAATCTTTTCCATAAATTGAAAGAGCATTTTCATCTTTTCCGACTTGTTTTTTGGTTTCAATTTGAAGTTCACTTTTCGGTACTGGAACAATAGCTTTTTTAAATTTTTCTTCTTTTACAAAAGTCTCGTTAGTCTCGTTGTTTGATTCAAAATTAGATTGATTATTTATTTCGATTACGTTCCCATAATTAAAAGAATCTTTTGATTGATTAATATTTGGGTAAAACTTTAATTCTTCCTCTAATTTTTCCATTGAAAGGTTTCCTTCTTCAAAAACATAATTTCCAATTCTTAAATCTCTTCCAAGAGCAATTAGTAAATGAGGGATTTCTATTAATCTCGATCCCCATTGAGTTTTAATCTGATTCGCGTTATCTAATAAAATTTCTAAATCTTCTCCGATAGTAAAAATATCTGACTCATTTGTTGGTGTCTCTTCTAAAAAATCTTCTGTTATGTCTAAAACTGTATCTTGGTCGATTGATAATTTTTCAATGAAGGCAAAGAATTCACTTGATGAAAACAATGTATGAATTATGTGTTCAATATTAAATTCGCTATGATCCCATTTTTTTGCGGTTTCTTCCCCTAATAAAAGAAGATTCCAACTAATATCGCTAAATAGTTCAGGACTAGATGTAAGTGTTTCTCTCATAAACTATAAATACTATAGTTGATTATTAATTAATATTCTAAATAGGATCTGCATTAATTATCATCCAATAATTTTCAAATTGTAAGATGAATTTGAAAATTATTTAGATGAGAGGATTTACTGGGACTTTAGAATGAAAAAAAACTTTTAATAATATCTAATCTCTTATAAAATTAAAATTATAGTTGGTTAACAAATATATTTCAGATATTAGCCAAATAGTTCAGCTATTAATAGGATTTAAATAGTAATAATTAAATTGTGAAAGAAACTATTGATTTTCTTATTGATACTGTTGAAGCAAGGCAAGTCCTTGATTCAAGAGGTAATCCAACTGTAGAGGCAGAAGTATTTTTGGAATGTGGTGCAAGTGGTAAAGCAATTGTTCCCAGCGGAGCTAGCACTGGTGCTCATGAGGCACATGAATTAAGAGATGGTGGTTCGAAATATATGGGGAAAGGCGTTTTGAATGCTGTTAATAAAATTCATGAAACAATATCGCCGGCTTTATGTGGTTTGTCATCTTTAGATCAAACTGCAGTAGATAAATTAATGATTGAAATTGATGGAACTCCTAATAAGTCTAACCTTGGAGCAAATTCAATCCTTGCAGTAAGTCTTGCAGCTGCTAGAGCATCAGCAAATGCTTTAGACATTCCCCTATATAGATATCTTGGAGATCCATTATCCAACGTTCTTCCAGTCCCATTGATGAATGTAATAAATGGTGGTGCTCATGCACCAAATAGTCTTGATTTTCAGGAATTTATGCTTGTTCCACATGGAGTTAATAATTTCAGTGAATCATTAAGAATGGGTACTGAAATTTTTCACTCATTAAAATCATTACTTGATCAAAAGGGTCTATCTACTGCTGTAGGCGATGAGGGGGGATTTGC
>CACBGC010000019.1 GCA_902538695.1 uncultured Synechococcaceae cyanobacterium
AAGAAAGATATTGAAAAGCAACTTAAAGACAATTTTGAAAAAACTCAAAAAGATATCAAAATTGAAGCTTTATTAGATGCCTTAACAAACGAATTGGTTGCTGAAATTCCAAAATCTATGATTGATATAGAAGTGAGGAATAATATTGAACAAACCGCTCAAAGATTCGCTCAACAAGGTCTTGATGTTAAATCTACTTTCACTCCTGAATTAGTTAAGTCATTAGCAGAGTCCACAAGGCCTCAGGCTGAAAAAAATGTACAAAGAAATTTAGCTTTAAAAGCATTAGCTGAAACAGAAAACATAAAAATTGAGAAAGATGAAATTGATTTAAAAATGAAAGATTATGAAGATGCAATCTCTCAATCTCCAAAACAAATAGATATTAAAAAATTAACAGAAGTAATAACGAACGATTTACTCAAAGAAAAATTAATAATTTGGCTTGAAGAAAATTCTGAAGTAAAAGAAAAAACTACAAAATCTTCTAAAGCTACCAAAACCTCCAAAACAACAAAAGCCACAAAAACTGCGACAAAAACTACAAAAACTAAAAAACCAACGCAAACTCAAAATAAAAAAGAAAAAAAATAATTTATGAAATTTCCTACTAATTAAACAAAAACCCCTTAAATTGTTTATAAAACTAAAACTAATTTGTGAACTCAGAAAAAAAACATTTAATCCAAAGCTCCATAAGTTCTTACGAAAGTAATAATAAAACTATTGCTGCTGTTCCTACTGTCATAGAACAATCAGGTAGAGGAGAAAGAGCTTTTGATATTTATTCAAGACTACTGAGGGAGAGAATAATTTTTTTAGGTACCGGAATTAATGATCAAGTATCTGATTCACTTGTTGCGCAATTATTATTTCTTGAAGCGGAAGATCCCGAAAAAGATATACAAATATATATTAATTCTCCTGGAGGCTCAGTGACTGCAGGAATGGCCATATACGATACTATGCAACAAATATCCCCTGATGTAGTGACAATATGCTTTGGAGTAGCGGCAAGTATGGGGGCATTTCTACTTTCTGGAGGAGCAAAGGGCAAAAGATTGGCTTTACCTAATTCTAGGATTATGATTCATCAACCTCTGGGAGGTGCACAAGGTCAAGCAGTAGAGATTGAAATACAAGCTAAAGAAATACTTTTTCTCAAGAAAACATTAAATTCGCTTTTAGCAGAACATACTGGTCAACCTTTAGAAAAAATTAATGAAGATACAGAAAGAGATTACTTTTTATCTCCTTTCGAAGCAGTCGAATATGGATTAATTGATAAAGTTATCAAAAAGTGACAAGGGATACTGATTTTTTAAGAATATGATGACGAATCGATATTTATAAGCAATCCTAGTGAATAGGGATATTTAACACCTTTCACATTAAAAACTTATAAACGATGGCTAAATTCGACGCCCATCTTAAATGTTCATTTTGCGGGAAATCACAAGACCAAGTAAGAAAGCTAATAGCTGGTCCTGGGGTTTATATCTGTGATGAGTGCATAGATCTTTGTAATGAAATCCTTGATGAAGAACTACTTGATAATCAAGCGAACACAAACAACTCTCCGCAAGTAAAAAAGAAATTACCAACTGATAATCCAAAAAAATCTGTTCCTTTAGAATTAACCTCAATTCCTAAGCCAATAGAAATTAAAAGTTTTCTAGATAATCAAGTTGTTGGACAAGAATCTGCAAAAAAAATATTATCAGTAGCCGTATACAATCACTACAAGCGATTAGCTTGGAAAGTTAAAGAAGACAGTAAAAATAGCAATTCAACAGATTCACAAGCAACTAAGTTACAAAAATCAAATATTTTACTCATCGGTCCTACTGGAAGTGGAAAAACATTATTAGCGCAAACTTTAGCAGAGTTTCTAGATGTTCCTTTTGCAGTAGCTGATGCAACGACTTTGACAGAAGCTGGATATGTTGGGGAGGATGTTGAAAACATACTTTTAAGACTTCTACAGAAATCTGAAATGAATGTAGAACTAGCTCAAAAAGGAATTATTTATATTGATGAAATAGACAAAATTGCAAGAAAAAGCGAGAATCCTTCAATTACTAGAGATGTCTCTGGTGAAGGAGTACAGCAAGCATTATTAAAAATGCTTGAAGGAACAATTGCTAATGTTCCACCTCAAGGTGGAAGAAAACATCCTTATCATGACTGCATCCAAATTGACACGAGTCAAATATTATTTATTTGCGGGGGAGCTTTTATAGGTTTAGAGGATATCGTTCAAAAGCGTATGGGTAAACACTCTATAGGATTTACCACCAATTCAGACCAAAACAAAGTTGATACAAAAAAAATAGTAGACCCAAGAGATTCCCTGAAAAATTTAGAATTAGATGACTTAGTAAAATATGGACTGATTCCAGAATTTATTGGGAGAATTCCGGTTTGTGCTGTATTAGATCGTCTTACTAAAGAAACTTTAGAATCTATTTTGACTCAACCAAGAGATGCATTAGTGAAGCAATTCAAAACTTTGCTAAGTATGGATAATGTTGAATTATCATTTGAGCCTGATTCTGTTGAAGCAATTGCAAATGAAGCATATAAAAGAAAAACAGGTGCAAGAGCGTTAAGATCAATAATTGAAGAGCTAATGCTAGACATAATGTACACTTTGCCTTCTGAAGAAAATGTAAAAGAATTCACAATTACGAAAAAAATGGTAGATAATTTGTTCTCATCTAAAATTGTTAAACTACCTTCAGGATCAAAGAGAATCATTAAAGAGTCTGCATAAAATTAGAGTTTAATTTTTTTAATTGAATCCCGAATTTTTCTTAATTAATGAAAAATAAATGCCAAATATACATAAACCTTTTCATCAAAAATATAGACCAAACAACTTAGATGAACTAGTTGGGCAAAAATTTATATCCATTACACTCAAACAAGCACTACTAACAAAAAAAATTGCTCCTGCATATCTTTTTAATGGTCCAAGAGGCACTGGAAAAACATCAAGTGCAAGAATATTTGCAAAATCTCTAAATTGCCAGACATTCGACCAACCTACGATAACTCCTTGTTGTAAATGTGACTTATGTAGACAAATTACAGATGGGAGCGCTCTAGATATTATCGAGATCGATGCAGCATCAAATACAGGAGTAGAAAATATAAGAGAAATTATAGAAAGAGCGAGATTTGCACCTACTCAAGCGAGATGGAAAGTATATGTTATTGATGAATGTCATATGCTTTCAACAGCAGCTTCAAATGCTTTACTAAAAACTATTGAAGAACCGCCCTCCAGAGTTGTATTTATCCTTGCGACGACAAATCCTGAGAGAGTATTGAATACAATAAAAAGTAGATGCCAAAAATTTGATTTTAGAAGAATAAGCCCAAGTGATATTTTTCAACATTTATCAGAAATCGCCGAAAAAGAATCAATTGAGTACGAAGTTCAGGCGTTAAAAATGATTGCAAAAAGATCTAATGGAGGTATGAGAGATGCACAAAGCCTCCTTGAACAATTGAATCTTTTTCCAGAAGGGATAACAATTAATAATATCCAAAACCTCCTAGGAGAAATATCAGAACGTGAATTAACAAATCTGATTAAATCATTGGTTGAGAATAATCCAGAATCATTAATTATCACCTGCAACAAATTATATGATGCCGGAATCGAACCTCTTCAAATAATTATCGGATTATTGAACATAACAAGAGATCTACTATTACACACTACAAATAATAAATATTCAGATCTTTATTATACCTCTGATGAATTTCGAGATGAGTTAGATAAAATCTCAAAAACAATAAATAAATCAAAAATAATTAATTGGCATAATAATCTGAGAAATATTGAATATCAAATCAAATCAAGTGATAATCCAAGGCTTTGGTTTGAAATACATTTAACTGGACTTCTAGATAGTCAAGAGATAAATAGTTTTGACAATAAACAAGAAAGTAAAAATAATACGACTGAGCAGCAACATGAAAGTAGAAAAAACATTCCAAGTAATAAAGAAAATATTTCAGATGAGATTCCAAAACCAAGTATCCAAGAAGAGATAACTAACAAGGAATTGATCGAAAAAAAAGACGAAAAATTAGAAAAATTTGAAGTTCTTGAAAAAGAAAGTATTGAAAATATTTCTGATAATAACCAAAATAATCCTGGATCACATTTAAAAGATAAATGGGAATTAATTCTTTCTAAAGTAGAGTTGCCATCTACAAGAATGTTACTTTCACAACAAGCAGAACTTGAAAGTTTTGATTCGGAGAAAATCACAATTGCATTATCTCCAAACTGGGAAAGTATGATAAAAAGCAGAAAAGTTATAATTGAAAATACTGTAAAAAAGATATTTGGAGATGGAATAATACTTAATTTTTCAACCAAACAAATAAATAAAAGTAATCCAAAAAAAACTCCAGAAATAAACCAAAATGAAGTAAATAATTTTCGACCAATAAAAAAAATAGCACCAAAAACTAATTCTTCAACAAAAATATCTAACGAGGAAACTTATGATGATAGTTCAAAAAACTTAGCAAATTTTTTTAATGGAGAAATTATAGACCTTGATGACTAGATTAAACTCCAGTATGAAGAGTCTTTCGCCATAGTATCTTTTTTGGAAAAATAGACATCTTTATAGTTACCAAAGGGATTACTAAAAACCAATGTGATAAGTAAAAAACCGATACAAATACCATCAAAAAATTGCTTTTTTGCAATACGGGCACTTCACTTTTACAAGAAGAACCGTACCAAAAAGCAATTCCAGATAACATAAAAGCTGTAAATGAAATAGGCCAGTAAATTGGTGAATCTAAAAAAGCAATACTGAAAACTAAGTCAAAAATAGAAATGATTGGTAATGCATATTGCAAGATGAAAAAGTAAGTTAAATCAAATTTCTGCAAACAATCAATTTTATTAGTAAATAATTGATCTCCATAATCAAAGAATCTTTGCAACCCCCCCTCTGCCCATCTTTGCCTTTGCGCTAATAATGCATTTAAATTCTCAACTGCCTCCTCCATTACTGGAGGATCCCATAAGATTCCAATTGTAGATTTTGATAATAATAATCTTAAACTCAAATCAAGATCATCTGTAACTGTATCTTCATTAAAAGAACCACATGCTAATAATGTTTCTTTCTTAATTAATTGGCCATTTCCCCTTAATTCGGAAACTCCAGCAACTGATAATCTCCCATATTGGAAGATTGCATCCATAGCCATCTCCATTGACTGACAGGAAGTTAAAAAATTCTTACTTACATTTGTTACGGATTTTCTTAGTTGAACTGCAGACCAACCACCCTCTTCTACAAAACTAAATAACCTTATCAAAGAATCTTGTTTTAATTCAGCATCAGCATCCAAAACTAATAACCATTCACCATGGGTAAATTTCAAGGCATAATTCAAAGCTCCTGACTTTCCTCCTCCTGCATTTGGAGAACGACTTATAACTTTTAGCTTGTCATATTGTCTAGATAATCGATCTAAAATTAAAGGCGTCTTATCAGAACTACCATCATCGATTATGTAAATATTTAATTTATTTGTTGGATAATCTAAACTAAATAATCTTTCAACTAATCTTGCTATGACATTCTCTTCATCCCGAGCTGCGACTAAAATATCAAGCACAGGTAACTCTTTATTGCTAATTCTTCTACTTACAGTATTTAAAACGTTGTTCCTTTTAAAATTTCTAGAAATAACTATTAAACCATAAAAAACAATCACAATAGAAAGAGTCAATATTAAGTAAAAGAAATTTTCGATATTGTTAGCATGAGGAATAAAAGCCATTAAAAAACAAGCACTAAGAAATATAAACGACTTCAATCTTCGATTTTTATAAAAACCCTTACTCATAAAAGTAAATTGTTAATTACTTAACTTTCATTGAGACAATATCTCAAATTTTTTTAGTTTTGCATTTTGATAGTAATGATTCAATATTTGTTCATAAGAGAATCCTAATTTAGCCATTTCAATTGCTCCTGACTGAGATAAACCTACACCATGACCGAAGCCTCCCCCTCTCAAAAGCCATAAATCATCATTTAATTTATTAATAGTAAACAAATTACTAGGTATAAAATTTAATACCCGTCGAATATCATCTTTAACAAGAACAATAAATTTATTACCCTTGTCCGTTTGTATTCCCAATTTTGTCACTCTGCCACTAGACCCACGTTCAATAGAATTTAAATCCAAAACATCTTCATTAATATTTATAAGTTTGTTTTTAATTAACTTTTCTTTAATTTCAAGACTAGAAATTTTCTTATTCCACCGAAAAAGAGAATGATTACTACCATAAAACTGTTCTTTATCAAAATCTAAAAAATTATTTAAATAAGATTCATTTGTAATTGGAAGTTTAAAAATTCTATTTAATGATTTAGGACCATCAATGATTGAATTGAAATAAGAATAATCTTGAATTTGCCAAGACTCGCCTGCAGTAGCAGATACTCCACCATTAGAACCATGGTAAAAAGCATTTATTGGTTGATTTTCATGAGTGAGAATTAAATTTGAAGTTTCGTCTATGGCTTTTTGTACGTTCTTATATGAAATTTCCGATGGCTTATAAACTTGGCATTGAGTGCTTATACACAAATGATATTTATCCATATTAAATCTATCAGAATTAAATATTCCCCAAGTTCTTGCAATAACTGCTTGAGCCTTGAGTGCTTCTAAAGGAGAATTCGGTCCAATTTCATATGGCAAAACACCTGCCAAATAGTCATCAAATTCAATTTTTTGAACTAAGGTCCAAGTTCCATATAAATCTTTTATTAAATAAAAATTTTTGCCAAAATTAACACCATTTATTTTTATTTCCTCTTCAGAATAAATATATATAGGACCTTCAAGTTTCATCCTAGTATTGTCATTTCTAAGAACAGGAGTAATTTGAAAATCTTTTATTTTTTTGAAAATCTTATTTTTTAATTCAAACTTTGGCAGATCATCTTGAAATGGAATCCATACTTCCCAATTTTTAGGGTAGGCAACAGTCGTCTCAAATCCTTTTTTTCTTAGTTTCTCTGATTGTTTTTTTGCCGATTCATAGCTAGCAAAAGGACCAAAAACAATTCTTTCAATTGTTTTTGGATTTTTAACGGGAATATCCGCCCAGGTGATATTTATCTGTTTAGATTTATGTTTAATACCGTTGGACGATATCAAGTTTAAAAAACCTTTATTAGTTTTAAAGTTTATATTCTTTTTCTCCGAGAAACTATCATTCTCCCCGCCTAAATATTGCTTTAAACCAATTAAAAATTTTCCTTTTTTAATTTCATTATGGAGTTCAACCTTTAGCAATTCTTCTCCTATTGCATTTGAAATAAATTTAGTGTCTATTATTAAAAGAGAAATACATCCTAAAAATAGGTTTAAAAAGGCAAATTTAAGTTTCATAAATTAGAACTTTCCTTATCAATTAAAAACTTTAATTTGCACCAATGCGTATAAAGGTTTAGATTATCCTAATTAAACACATTTGACTTAAATGTCTAAACTAAAAACTCGTAAATCAGCTGCCAAAAGATTTAAAGCTACTGCGACGGGTAAATTCATGAGAAGAAGAGCTTTCCATAATCATTTACTTGATCATAAAAGCTCAAAATTAAAAAGACATCTATCAACAAAAGCCGTAGTTGATGAAAGAGATGCTGATAATGTAAAATTAATGATTCCATACGCATAAGTCCTTAATCAATTTTTATTAGATATTCATGGCACGGGTAAAAAGAGGCAACATAGCCAGAAAAAGAAGAAACAAAATCTTAAATCTTGCAAAAGGTTTTAGAGGTGGCAACAAAAATCTTTTCAGAACCGCAAACCAAAGAGTGATGAAAGCTCTTTGTAATGCTTATAGGGATAGAAGAAGAAGAAAAAGAGATTTTAGAAGACTTTGGATTTCTAGAATTAACGCATCTGCGAGGATAAATGGAACAAACTATAGCAAATTAATAAATGGCATGAAAAATTCAGAAATTATCATTAACAGAAAAATGCTTGCTCAATTAGCCTTAAACGATCCTAAGTGTTTTGAAAAAATTGTTTCTTCCGTTAGTAAGTAGAAAAAAGAATATAATCTAGAAAAGTAATTGTAAATAATGGAAATATCTTCCTTTCAATCTTATTTAATAATTCTTTTTGTTGTATTAATAATAATCTCTATTTTTGTATTCAGACAATTTCTAAAAACAAGAAGTGAAGAATTAAATTTAGTAAAATTCGAGCAGAAAGGTTTAGATTCTCTCACTCAAGCTACAGAATTATATGAATTTGGGTCTATTCAGATAAAAAAAAGATTATATTCTGAAGCTACTAAAACTTTTTTAAAAGCAATTGAAAATTACGAAAATGAACCTGATGAAGCCAAAGCGATAATAAATAATGCTTTAGGATTTTCTTATGCTGCTCAAAATGAATTTAAGAAAGCAATTAAACACTATAACTCTGCAATAAAATCACTTCCAGAATATCCTATAGCCCTAAATAACCTCGCATCAGCACAACAGCGTTTACTTGAGTACGACTTGGCATACGAAACTTATCAAAAGGTTTTGGTGATAGATCCAAAAAACAAAACAGCAATTAAAAAAAGTAAGGAGTTAGAAAAAAGAAACAATTATAAACCTTATAAAGGTATTAAAGATAAGGGATTCTAAATATGGAAAATTATTCTTCTTTAATAATTGGTGGAAAACAATTTTCCAGTAGATTAATGGTTGGTACTGGCAAATACAAATCTACTCAAGATATGGTGGAAAGTTTGTCAAATTCTGAAACGGAAATTATAACCGTCGCTGTTAGAAGAATTAAAAATGATCAGACCGGAGAAAATTTACTCGAAAAGATCAACTGGGAAAAATACTGGATGCTTCCTAATACAGCTGGTTGTGTTAATTCCGATGAGGCAGTCAGAATAGCAATTTTAGGTAGAGAACTTGCAAAATTATCTGGTCAAGAAGAAAATAATTTTGTGAAGTTAGAAGTTATTCCTGACAAAAAGTATTTGCTACCAGATCCATTAGAAACACTTAAAGCTGCCGAAATTTTAATAAAAAAGGGTTTCGCTGTACTACCTTATATCAATGCAGATCCTATTCTTGCAAAAAGACTAGAAGAAATAGGTTGTGCAACTGTAATGCCATTGGGCTCGCCCATAGGCTCCGGGCAAGGTTTGTTAAATTTATCAAATATAAGGATAATTATTGAGAATGCAAAAGTGCCAGTAATAATTGACGCAGGAATTGGGGTGCCTAGTGAAGCTTCTCAAGCTATGGAAATTGGAGCTGATGGTGTTTTAATCAATAGTGCAATAGCACAAGCTGCAAATCCTCCTCTAATGGCTCAAGCTATAAATTATAGTGTGAAAGCTGGCAGGCAAGCTTTTCTAGCAGGAAGAATTAAAAAACAAGACTTTGCAGTAGCAAGTTCGCCAGAAAAAAACATATCTATCTAATTCTCTAAATTGAGAAAAGTTTAAAAAGAAAGTAAAAATTTATTATTTGCTTTTATTTGTCGTATTAAGAAAGAAGATTTGAAACTATTTACAATGTTTTTTCGCAAAGTGGAAGCACACTGTAGTAATTTAATAAATATGTTATGAATCTTTTAATTCTGGAGTTCTGAGTGAAAGTTATTGTTCTAGGTGGAGATGGTTTTTGCGGTTGGCCTTGTGCGGTGAATTTAGCAGAGCAAAATCATGATGTTATTATTGTCGACAATTTAAGTCGTAGAAAAATTGATATTGATCTAGAGGTAGAATCTTTAACTCCAATTGCTTCGATCACAGATCGACTTTCTGCATGGGAAGATATTGGAGGTAAGCCTATGAGATTTCTTAATATTGATATCTCTAAACAATATCAAAAATTGCTCAATTTGCTAATTGATGAAAAACCAGATTCCGTGATCCATTTTGCAGAACAAAGAGCAGCACCTTACTCAATGAAATCCAGTTTCACCAAAAGATATACAGTGGATAATAATGTTAATGGCACCCACAACCTTCTTGCTGCAATAGTAGAAAGTAGTTTAGATATTCATGTTGTTCATTTAGGGACAATGGGAGTCTATGGATATGGATCACATAGAGGTGCAACAATTCCAGAAGGTTATCTAAAAGTTGAAGTTCCACAACCAGATGGAAGCCGATTTGAAGAAGAAATATTACACCCCGCAAGCCCAGGTAGTGTTTACCATATGACTAAAACCTTAGATCAATTATTATTTCTTTACTACAACAAAAATGATCTTGTAAGGATTACTGATTTACATCAAGGCATTGTTTGGGGAACAAATACAGAAGCAACTTTAAAAGATCCTAGATTGACAAACCGATTTGACTATGACGGAGATTATGGAACTGTTTTAAACAGATTTCTAATGCAAGCTGCAATTGGATATCCATTAAGTGTACATGGAACAGGCGGGCAAACAAGAGCATTTATACATATAAAAGACTCTGTAAAATGCGTACAAATTGCTCTTGAAAATCCTCCAAAATCTGGAGAAAGAGTCAAAATCTTTAATCAAATGACTGAGAGTCATCAAGTTGGAGAACTAGCTAAAAAAGTTGCTTCTCTAACAGGAGCTGATATTAATTATTTACCAAATCCAAGGAATGAAGCGGTAGAAAATGATCTAATTGTTGATAACAAATGTTTTATAGAATTAGGTTTGAACCCAACGACTCTTGATAATGGCTTATTAGAAGAAGTTGTTGAAGTTGCCAAAAAATACTCCAATAGATGTGATCTTAAGCGCATACCTTGTGTTTCATCCTGGACTAAAAAACAAGCTGAGGCAATAAAGACAAATTAAAATTTCTACAATAGTTACCTTAAGAAAGTGAAAATTGCATTGTTTACTGAAACTTTTTTACCTAAAGTTGATGGCATAGTCACAAGACTAACTAAAACGATTGAATTTTTAATAAAAAATGGTGATGAAGTTATAATTTTTTGTCCAGAAGGGTGTCCAGAATCATATATGGGTGCAACTGTAGTTGGAGTTGCTGCAATGCCATTACCCTTATACCCAGAGTTGAAGCTTGGTTTACCGGGTCCTGCAGTCTCAGATAAGTTAGAAAAATTTAATCCAGATTTGATACATGTTGTTAATCCAGCTGTACTTGGCTTAGGTGGCATATGGTTAGCGAAAACTAATAATATTCCTTTAATTGCCAGTTACCATACTCATCTTCCAAAATATCTAGAACATTACGGTATGGGTATGTTAGAGCCACTTTTGTGGGAATTACTTAAAGCAGCTCATAATCAAGCCTTGTTAAATTTATGTACTTCCACCGCTATGGTCAATGAGTTAAAAGATAAAGGTATTCAAAGGACTGCTCTATGGCAAAGGGGAGTAGATACTTTCAGTTTTAGACCAGATTTGAGAAGTGAGAAAATGAGAAAAAAATTATTTGGTGAATATAACGACGCTAATTACTTATTGATTTATGTAGGAAGATTATCAGCAGAAAAACAAATTGAGAGAATTAAACCGGTCTTAGAGAGTATTCCTAATGCTTGCCTAGCACTTGTAGGTGACGGACCATATAGAAACCAACTTGAAAAAATCTTCGAAAATACAAAGACTAATTTCATAGGATACTTATCTGGCGATGAACTTGCCAGCGCCTATGCCTCTGGAGATATATTTTTATTTCCATCTAGCACAGAAACACTTGGGTTAGTTTTACTTGAAGCAATGGCAGCAGGATGTCCAGTTATCGGAGCCAACAAGGGGGGGATTCCAGATATTATTAGCGATGGGATTAATGGTTGTTTATATGATCCTGATGAAAAAGATAATGGGAAAAAAAGTTTGATTGAAGCGACAAAAAAAATTCTAGAAAATGAAAATAAAAGAGAAGTTATGAGAAAGGAGGCACGAAACGAAGCAGAAAAATGGGATTGGAATCAAGCAACACTACAACTGCAAAATTATTATTCAGATACTCTCAAAGAAATAGATTAAAATTAATCTTAATTATGCTACGTGTGGAGGCGTAGGGTTATTATACGAACTTAAAGGAAGTATAAGAGTAGCGATATTTTGATTCTTTTCAGGCCTTTTTTTCTTTGAAAATTTTTTACCAAAGGGTACTCTTATAACATTAGTTCCCTCAATGGAACAAATGGTTGAGTTATCTCCTGAAAAATTATTTACAAAATTTGGTAAATCTACGTTTTTAAATGGCAGGTGCTTAACATTGCCAGATTTAAAATCTTTGGTCATAGCTTCAAATACCCCAAAAAATTTGATGCTTGAATATATTAATTAAAAAATTTAAAAAAATTCTATAAGAAAATATTAAATTTTTATTCTTACCGATAATAACTAAGTAAATATAAGGACGCTAGTCCCTTAAGCACATTTTTTTTCTTCAAAAGTCTCGCCTTGATTTACATTGCAAGAACAAATTAAATTGCGATCGCCATATGCATTATTGATCCTAGAAACTGAAGACCAAAACTTAATAGTCGTTGGAGTTTTATAAGGAAAAGAAGCTTTTTCTTTTGAATAAGGATAATGCCAATTATCAGCAATTAACTCTTTCAACGTATGGGGAGCGTTGCTTATTACATTATTATTCTTTAATGCAACGTTTTTTTCTATTTCGCTGATTTCTTCTCCAATCAAAAGCATAGCCTCGCAAAATCTATCCAATTCAACCAAACTTTCACTTTCAGTAGGCTCTATCATTATCGTCTCTGGAACAGGCCAACTTATAGTTGGGGCATGAAAACTATAATCTATTAATCGTTTAGCTAAATCATTTACACTCAAACCAGTTTTTGATTTTAAATCCCTAAAATCTAAAATGCATTCATGTGCCACAAAATTATTTTTTCCTTTATAAAGAATCTTGAATTTATGCTTTAAAGAATGCGCAATATAATTTGCAGATAAAATTGCATGCGCAGTTGCTTTCCTTAAACCACTAAGACCAGCCATTTTTATATACATCCAACTTATTGGAAGAATACTTGCACTCCCATGCTTGGCAGAAGATACGTAATTGGAACTAATAGATAAATTATTATCCATTAAAGAATGAGTAGGTAGAAATGGGCTTAAGGTTTCTGATGCAGCAACTGGACCTACTCCTGGACCACCACCTCCATGTGGAATGCAGAATGTTTTATGTAAATTCAAATGACAAACATCAACACCATAATTCCCCGGTTTACATAATCCAACCTGAGCGTTCAGATTTGCTCCATCTAAATAGACAAATCCTCCCACAGAGTGAATTAAATCACATATCTTTCTGATTTGTAATTCAAAAACTCCATGAGTAGAGGGATAAGTCAGCATAAGAGCCCCTATTTGGTTATCAAATTTCTTGACCTTGATTGACAAATCTTGAAAATCAATATTTCCTTCGTCATCACATTCAACAGTTAACACGTCAAAACCTGCCATAACTGCACTAGCAGGATTTGTTCCATGAGCACTTTTTGGAATTAAACATTTTTTTCTTAACAGTTCACCTTTTGATTCAAAATAAGAATTTATTGCCAATAAACCTGCAAACTCTCCTTGAGAGCCAGCATTTGGTTGAAAAGAAACTGATTTTAATCCAACAATCTCACTTATCCATTTTTCTAGGTCAGATATAATTTTTGAATAGCCTTTAGTTTGATCGGGTGGGGAAAAAGGATGAATAGAAGATATATTAGCCCAAGAGACTGGATTTAACTCTGCTGCAGAATTTAACTTCATGGTACAGCTTCCCAATGGCATCATCCCATCTACCAAAGAAAAATCTTTTTCAGCAAGTCGGAATATATATCTCATCAATTCAGTTTCACTTTGATAATTTGTAAATATATCTTGCTGCATCCATGAATTGGATCTCAAAGCTAAACTTTCAAGATGAAATTCTTTATCGAATATTATATGCTCTAAATCTTCTTCTTGATCTATAAGGTTTGCTATAAAAGTCAAAATATCTTTTATTTCTTTTTCATTACTAAGCTCATCTAAAGAGATTCCAAAGCCAGTTGAATTTTCAATAGTTGATCCCAACGGCAAAATTCTTAAGTTATAGCCATTTTTTAAAGCTTCATTATGGATCCTCTGGGAGTGCTCAGAATAAACATCAACACTATCAAATCTAATCCCATCAGGAATATCAAAACCTAAAGCAGCTAAACTTGATTCTAAATTTATTCTCAACTCAACTAATCTCTTAGCAATTTGCGTTAATCCAGAGGGCCCATGGTAAATAGCATAAAAAGACGAAATTATGGCTAATAAAGATTGAGCAGTACAAATATTACTAGTGGCCTTTTCCCTTCTAATATGTTGCTCTCTTGTTTGCAATGCTAGTCTTAGTGACTTTTCTCCATTTTTAGATAGAGTTTGCCCAACTATTCTTCCGGGTATCAGCCTTTTATATTTTTCGCTACAAGCAAAATATGCTGCATGGGGGCCACCATAACCCATTGGAACACCAAATCTTTGCATACTCCCCACTGCTACATCAACACCAAATTCAGAAATTGGTTTAATCAAAACTTGTGCTAGTGGATCAATACATGCCGTAACAATAATTTCTGATCTATGTGCTTGGGATATTAAGAATGTAGGGTCATATAATTGTCCATTTTTACCAGGTAATTGCAACAACATTCCAAAAACATCATGATGATAAGGAAGGTTGCTTTGAGTAAAGCGTTTTAAGGATATTCCCAAAGGTTTTGCTCTAGTTTGTAGAACATTAAAAGTATGATCAAAAACATTTGACTCCACCAAGTACACTTTTGAAGATTTATTTTTTCTTGCAGAAAAACTCATGGCCATGGCTTCTGCTGCAGCAGTACCCTCATCCAACAAAGATGCATTGGCGACAGGGAATCCTGTTAGTTCACAAACAATAGTCTGAAAATTAAATAGAGCTTCTAATCTTCCTTGTGCAATTTCTGCTTGATATGGAGTATAAGACGTGTACCACCTGGGATTTTCAAGAACATGTCTTTGAATTACTTTAGGCATATGATTGTCATAATAACCAAGGCCTATAAGTGATCTCATTTTAGTATTTTTATTCGCAATCTCTTCTAATTCGTTTAAAGCCTCAATTTCTGAACAACCTTGGGGCAATATTTCTGAAGATTTATCTTTAAGCTGAATATCTTCAGGAATAACTTGATTTATAAATTGATCAATATTATTAAAACCAAGCTTTTTCAGCATAATTCTTTCATCATTATCCCCTAACCCAAGATGCCTATCTATAAACAAATTAGACCCAAATTTGGATGTCATATTTAAATATTTTTCTTTAAAATAGCTCTTTTTAAAAAATTTGCCTTATTTTGGTAAAACCTTTGATTGATATTCCTCAGAAGTCATCAAATCAGCAATTAATGCTTTTGATTCTGGTTTCAAAATGACTAACCAACCGTCTCCAATCTTTTCAAAATTCTTCACCAGTAGATTCTTTTCTGAATGTTGTTCCATCATCAATGGATGGATATGATTCAAAATTATTAATGGCAGGAGGTACCTTTATTGAAGGTAGTACAAGTGAATTTTCTGCTGATGCCCCTCTAAGAGATCCTTACAATATTTATGTTCAAGGTGGTTCTCACATAGCTCACATCAAAATTGCATTAATTCGATTATTATCTGAATTATTAGAGGAAAAATTAATTTCAAAGGATTCTCTACTTCCTTTAACTACTTAATCATGTCTTACAAGTTTCCAGACAACCTCAACTATGCTGATACACATGAATATGTCTTAGAAGAAAATGGATTATTAAAAATTGGAGTTAGTGAATTCGCTATAGATCAATTAGGAGATATTGTTTTTGTTGAATTAGCTGATGAAGGG
>CACBGC010000020.1 GCA_902538695.1 uncultured Synechococcaceae cyanobacterium
ACTAATTTGCATTCATATTATTTTTTATCTTTTTCTAAAAAACTATAATAACTGGAATATTGAATATAATTTATTGCTAATAATATTTATCGATTTATTTCTTGCAGGCTTAAGTTTGAAGCTTGGAGGAAAATTAGCCAAAGGACCATATCTTCCTCAAACATTAGAGGGTTTAGGTAAGACAACAAAGGCCGTTTTAGGCAAAAAATAAATTACCTAATTAAATACTTTATCCATCTACAATCTATCCCCCCATTACTAACAGGAATTTTCAATGAAGATTTCATTTTCAAATATTTTGTTAGTTTTGGATTTCCACTTAGCAGCCAAAATTCCCAACCTGAAAAATTATTCTTTAGGAAGATTCCCATTTGTTCATATAAACAAATCAAATCATTTTCATCGCCTAATTTTTTGCCGTATGGAGGATTACATATGATTATCCCAGGTATGCAACTTAATTGGAGTGCTAAAAAATCATTGTTTATAAGTTTAATATAATTTTCGAGTCCAGCTAATGATATGTTTACATTGGCTTGCTCAAAAACTTTTTTATTAATTTCACACCCTATTATTGTTGGTAATTTTTCGTAATTTATAATTTTATTTTTTGCCTTATTTTTTTCATTAAGATAAATATCTTTCCTAAAGTCCAACCAATTCTCAAAAAGATATACTTGATCAATATTTATGGGAACTCCAAGGAATTGGTTGACTGCCTCAATTAAAAAAGTTCCTGAGCCACACATAAAATCTATTAAAGGAACTTTACCATTCCATTGAGTCATATTGATCAATCCAGAAGCTAAATTTTCTTTTAATGGAGCATTTCCAATTGCAGGTCTATAGCCTCTTTTGTGTAAACTTTCTACGCTGCTTTGAAGACTGAGAATTGCTTTATTATTATTTAAATGCAGATGGATTATAAAATCAGGATTATCTAGAGAAATATTTGATCTTTTATGCCAAAATGCCTGTTGCAAGTCGGTTATAGAATTTTTTACTTCAAGAGCAGTGAAATGAGTATGACTTAAAGAAGATGTCCTCCCAGTTACTTGAACATTAAACGTTTTATCAAAGTGTAACCAATTTAACCAATCAAATGAATCTCTAACCCCCGCATATAAAGATTGCTTGTCATAGCAATTAAAACTTGCAATTTCTCTATAAAAACGAAAAGCTAATCTGGAATAGAAATGAACTCTATAAAAAGTTTCAAAATCACATTCAAAATTAATAAATCTTTTATAAGTATTAATATTAAAGCCGCCTAAGATTGAAATTTCTTCTGCTAAAGATTTCTCTAGTCCCTCCGGAGATGATGCCACTACATTCATATACGATAAAACTTAATAAAAAAACTATTCAATAACCATTTTGCCTGTCAGAATATAAATGTCCAATTGGACTAGGTGATCTCAACCGATGTTTCGGACAGCGGTTCGATTCCGCTCAACTCCACTATTTGGGGTTGTAATGGTTTCGACGGGGCATAAGGAAGGTGACTGAAGCCGGCTCGGTTAGAGCAAAAACACAAATGCTAACAAAATCGTTAGTTTCTCCCGTCAAACTGCACCAGTTGCTGCTTGATCCTAAAGGAGATGGGGTTATATCAGCCTTATCAACCAAATGATACGAGGAGTCTGGAAGGACTCCACTTTTTTTAAATAACTAAAAAGTTGTAATAGATTATTTATTAGTTTGTAAAGATTGCTGCAAATGTTTGTATTAAAAAGAATTTTTTTAAATTTATAAGTATAAATACTGAGAAGATAAGTTTTAAATTATTTTATCTTATAAAAAAATCAAATCTTGCAAAATGGAATCTAATAAAAAACTAAATGACTTGATAATAAATCTCAAACCAAAAATTATTAGATTCACTGGCGAAAAATTTCCAAATGAACTATGGAATAGTAGTTGTCAAATAAAAAAAAATAAGAAAATATCTAGCTAAAAATTTATTTAAATACTTGAAAAAGGATTTTTTGGCATTTTTTTTAAACATTTTTTTGAAAATTCCTGAAGTTCTTTAAATTCACTTTTATTTAAATTCCACTTGAATACATTCGAAACATCTATAACTTGAAATTTTTTTCGCATTCCAACGAGTGGAATAGCTCCTTGATAACAACACCAATTAATTGCTACTTGCGCTTGGGAAACTGATCTTTGATTTGCAATTCTTTTTAAACATCTCCGCAATTCATATGTTGGTTTTTTATAGTTTTCAAATAAAGCATTGCGAATAAAACTTTTTTCTTTATTCTCTTCTTTATCTGGATCAATACAAAGTATTCCAAAGGACAAAGGACTATAAGCAAAGAAATCAATATTATTTTCTTCGCAAATTTTTTTTACCTGATATTGTTTTCCTAAATCGGGAGCAAGCAAAGAAAATTGTATCTGAACACTCTTTATGCCCTGATCTCTTTTTGCTAAGAAATTAATTAATGTCATCAATCTTTTAGGGCCTATATTTGATAAGCCTATTTGAAAATCAAAGCCTTCATCTTTTAAATCGCAAAGATTATTCAATAGATCTAATTCCTGCCAGGGATTGTATTTTGCAGTTGACCAATGTAATTGCACTATATCTAATTTGTTATTAAGTCTTTTTAAACTTTTCAAAAAAGGTTTATTAAAACCTCTTTTACCTATTCTCCAGGGATAAGGCGCAAGTTTGGTTGCTACTTGAATTCTTTTTTTCTTTGCTGAAGGAGTATTTAGTAGAAATTTTCCTAACAACAATTCACTTCTACCCTGAAGATTACCAGTACCGTAAGAATCTGCAGTATCAATTAGATCGAAACCTCTTCGTAAAGCTTCATAATATGTATCACGTAAATCATCGTCATTTGTAGATTGGTAATTCCAGAAAAGCTTATTCCCCCAAGACCACGTACCTAATCCAATTCTTTTCTTCACTAGCAAATTTAAGTAAGTAACTTTATAAGATTATCTAAAAATATTAACTTCTTTAAAATATTTCAAAAAATAAGTTTTAGAGCATTAAAAATCAATTTCTCTTGACATTAAGAAATTATTCTCCAAAGTAAGAGAAATAAAAATAAAAAAATTGTTTATTACCGTTTGCGGACAAAAAGGGGGTGTGGCCAAGACCTGCACAAGTATTCACCTTGCTAGTGTTTGGCATTCTGAAGGTAAAAAAGTTTGCATAGTCGATGCCGACAAAAATAGATCTGCATTAGCCTACGCATCAAGAGGCAATCTTCCATTTCCAGTTTTTCCTGTTAGTTCAGCTGCTAAAGCATCAAGATCATCAGAAATTGTAATAACTGATGGCCAAGCTAGCAGTGATCAAGAAGAACTTAAACACTTAGCGTATGGTTCAGATTTAGTTATCTTACCTACTACTGCAAAAGCAAGATCAGTAGAATTAACTGTTGAACTAGCTAATTTATTAAGCAACTTAAAAGTTAACCATGCAGTAGTAATAGTAAAAGTTGATTTTAGACAGCAAAAAGCAGCGCAACAAGCCAAAGCAGCTCTAGAAAATTTTGGTTTGTATGTTTTTGATACATTTATACCCTTACTTTCAGCATTTGATAAAGCAGAAGCCTCGGGCAATTCTGTATCTGAAGCTGTAGACGATTTAGGTAGATCAGATCCTCGTCGAATGACGGGCTGGTCTGCTTATTGTTCAATTGCCTCACAAATTCCATGCCTGATTTCGAAGCCCTCATCCGACACCAACAACTTAAACAACCAACAACCAATCAGCGCCTAAAAGTAGTTGATTCTCCAAATTTTGAAGAAGAAAAAAACGAAGAAGCAAGAATTAGACAATCTGGATTATTAGTAAATTGTTTTGGAGGTTTTATAGGCTCTGTAATTGGAACTTTAACAATACTGTTTCTTTATGTGAATGAATATCTACCATTAGATTTACTACAACTTAAGTAGTATATTCGCTATTGATTTCAACATATAAGGTAAAAGTCAGTTATATCAACGGTTCTCAAGGATTAAATTAGTGTTTTATTAGTGTTTTTTTTTGATTTTTCTCGCTGAGATTACCTGCTACCACTTAAGAACTGTTTTATTAGTGTTTTATGGAAGTATAACTTTGCAGTTTACTTAAGAAGAAAAGATAAACGAAAAGTCCTAAATGTAAAGAGTAACAAGCATTATTTAAGAAACATAGGAAACTAGAGATAATTAAATTGAACTAATGAAAAAGTTATTAGCATTATCTTTGTTTGGATCTTCATTACTTATAGGATCAAATCCAGCAAAAGCAGATTGGGATGTATGGACCATTAAAGAAAGTGCAACTTCGGGAGTCTGGGACATTTACACACTAAATTCAGCAACACAAGAGGCTACAAAAAGAACCCAAGTTTGTACAAACAATACTGCTGGGTGTCCACAATGGTATCAAATCTACGTTGACCCAGATAGTTTAAATAGAATATTTGTGCAGGATTCTGCTGGAGGCGATTACTCAGTTTATGACGTTAGTACTGATACATGGACTGATGATGACTCTGCAGCGATTTCATCATCTATTTGGATTGATGATTACAATGATTTTCTTATAAGGAATATAGTAATCAACAATTCAGATGGATCAAGTGATATTTATGATAAGGGAACTTTTAAATACAAAATAAATAGTGATGGATCACTACGTATTGGTAGTAATACAAGTGACTTTCAATTAAATAGTTCTTCAATAACTTCAGGATCTAATAATATAATTTCAAAAAAAACGAACGGTGATATTCATATAGGAAAAAATTCTTTTGTAGTAGGTGCAGATGTTTTAAATGGTGCCCATCCAATTTGGGCAGAAGATGAAAATGGTTCGAAAATCCCACTTAATATTTATGGTTCAGATCTTGAAATAAATGGCAAAAGTGTTCAGGGACAAATAGATACAAATAAATTAAATATTAATAATCTTGGTTCAGGTGTGGCAGGATCAACTGCTCTTACAGCAGCACTAACAGCATTACCTCAAACGTCAAAAGAATCTAAATTAAGTTGTGGTGTTGGCACAGGTGCGTATAGCAGTAGATATGCATTAGGTTTTGGATGCGCATCTAAAGTAAATGAACGCGTCGATATAAATGCTGGCGGTTCATATGTTTTTGGGGGGTCTAAATCTTATGGTGGAGGAACTTTAGATAGTGGAGTTGTGAAGGCAGGATTTGTATTTAAATTAGGAGAACTAAATAAATCTCAAAAAATTAGTAAAACAGAAAAAGAAAAACTCGAATCCAAAATTGGATCTCTCGAAGAAAAAAATAAACAACTTTTAGCAAGGCTAGAAAGATTAGAAAAAGTCGCACTTGGAGATCTTAAATCAAAAGATTTAGCAGTTTATTCACTCAAATAAACCCAATATTTTGTGTTTTATTTTGATTTTTATTCCTGAGATGAATTGCTATGACTAAAGCACTGTTTTATTAGTGTTTTACATATAATCTTATTCGCTGAGATCCTATGCAGGGCAATGGATCTCAATTAGGTCGTATATTCGCTATTAATTTCCACCTTGGGCAAATAGTATATACACCTTGCTGTAATCCATTACTATCATTGAATTGAATTTTAAGAAAATAATCACACCATAATCACAGTCAGCAAAATAATAATCACAGTTTTAGATTTTCAAATAAAAACCACTGAAATAATTAGGATTAATTTCTGTGATCTTATGCGTAATCACAGAATAATCACATTTATACCAAAGGTGAATATTCAGAATTAGTAGGGGGATGGGAATTTCCCACTTAAATTTAGGAAACCTAAACATTAAAAAGTTAATATCTATATTCCTAAGAGAATATATTCAATTGTCTTAAACTAATGAAGAAATTATTATCTTTATCTCTATTAAGCTCAACTTTGATTTTTGGAATTGCTCCTTTAAAAGCAGATTACATAATTCCTAAAGGAACAACTTATGAGACGCAATCAGATAACTTTACCTCTTCTTCAGGAGGAAATACGTTTGAAATCCTTGAGGATTTAAACTGCGAAACAACTCTATTTTCAGGAGGGTATAGACCCTCTTTAAAATCTACGACTGCTTGTATGAATTTAATAATAGATAAGCAAAAAAATCTAGGAAAGTCAGTTTCAGCAACAGCAGCAATGAATACTGCCATGTCAACTTTGCCTGAATCTTCTCCAGATTCAAAATATACTTGTGGAGTGGGTACAGGTAGTAACAGTGGAATATATGCTTTAGGAATAGGATGCTCAACAAACATAAATGAAAATTTATCATTCAACAGTGGTGGTTCATTAGCATTACATGACTCCAAAGATTCAGGTTCGGGAATTATTGAAAACTACGGGATAAAGGCAGGCTTTATATATAAATTTGGACCCAAGAGTTCAAACAACCTTATAAGTCAAGAAAGAATTAAAGCATTTGAACAAAAAATTATGAATCTAGAAAGCAAAAATGAGCTTATCAATGCTCAAAATCAAGCGCTCATGGCACGACTTGAAAGACTTGAAAAAGTAGCACTTGGTGAGTATAAATCAAAAGATTTAGCGACTATAAAACTTCCTTAATTGGGTAGAAATAATAATCACAGTATTATCACAGTCGCAAAAGGTGTGTATTCTTTTTGAGATTTTATATAGTCATATCAACTGATCCCAAACATCGCATTTTCTACGTCGTATATTCGCTATTTATTTCAACATACTTTTTAGAAAGATCGCACCCCCAAGCTGTGCCTTTCGATTCACCAGAATTTAGATTAATCATAATTTTTACAATATCATCAACTAAATATCGGCCTTTCATTCTGGACTTAATATAGTCTGTGACTTTTTGTGGATCATATTTATTTAACTTTCCGTTTTCCAAAATCTTAGTATTACCTATAAACAAATCAACGTCATTTAAATTGAATTGAACTCCAGAATTGCCTGCAGCAGAGATGATTCGTCCCCAATTCGGATCACAACCATGTATAGCAGTTTTTACCAAGGCAGAATTACAAATAGATTTCGCGATGACAATTGCATCATCAGTATTTTTTGCTCCTTGAACCATAACCTCTAATAAACAATTTGCTCCCTCTCCGTCCCTTGCAATACTTTTTGCCAAGTTCTGACATACAATATCAATCCCTTGTTGGATAATTGGAAAAAACCTTTTTTCAATTTTCTCTCCTGCATTTATTCCAAGAAAAGAATCATTTGTGCTTGTCTCTCCATCAACTGATAGTGCATTAAAAGATTTTTTAACCGCAATAGCAATCATTTTGTCCCATTCTTCTTTTTGAATACCCGCATCACAGGTTAGAAAAGCTAGCATTGTAGCCAAGTTGGGGTAAATCATTCCTGAACCTTTTGCAAATCCTGCTATTTTTATTTTTCTACCTTGAATAATCGTCTCTATTGACACTTTTTTCAAAGTCAAATCAGTAGTTAAAATTGCTTCTGCTGCATTTTTAAAATTATTAACTTTTAAATCACCTACCAAATTCGGTAAATTTTTTACTAAATCATTTATTTGTATTGGAACACCAATTACACCAGTTGAGCACATTAAAACTTCTTCTTCTTTTATTCCTAAAAGTTCCGCAATCTTTCCTGTAGCAATTTGAAAATGTTGAATGCCAAGATTTCCTGTACATGCATTTGCTTGACCAGAATTAATTAGTATTGCTCTTACAAAACCTGAAGTAGTTTTAATCCTTTCCTCACAAATATCCACACATGAAGCGCGAACATTTGATTGGGTAAACATCCCACTAAAAATACTTCCTTCTGGAGCGAGTATTAGGGCTAAATCTTTTTTATTAGAAGCTTTTAAACCAGCAGATATCCCAGCAAAAAGAAACCCCTCAGGTATTTCCTTACTGTCATCAACAAACGACCAATTGGAATCTATCTGGCTCAATCTTTTTAATAATTTAATTCATATTAACTACTCTTTAATACTTAAGAAACAGGTAATTAGATTATTATTAATTATATGAATATTCTTCAAAAATCAAAAAACAACCAAAGAAGAATTGGTTTAACTGGAGGTATCGCAAGTGGGAAAACAACCATAACTAATTACATTAGAAAACATAAAAACATTCCAATATTAGATGCAGATTATTTATCAAGAGAATTAATCAAACCAAACACATATGGATATAAGAAAATTTTAGATTATTTTGGGAATAAAATTATTGACAATAAGAACAATTCAGAAAAGGCAATAAACAGAAAACTTTTAAGAAAAATTATTTTTAAACATTCAGAAAGTAAAAAATGGATTGAAAAACTACTTCATCCATTAATTAAAGACAAAATGATAGAAGAATGCAGTCAATACAAAAATAATCAAACTATAGTACTAGTTATTCCATTATTATTTGAAGCAAAGTTTGAAGATATTTGTACTGAAATATGGTTAATCAAATGTCCTAAAGAAATACAAAAAAAAAGACTTATCACAAGAGATAAAATTAGCGAAAAAGAAGCATCTGACACCATAAATCTTCAATTAAGTTTTGAAGAAAAAAGAAAATTTTCAGACATTATTTTAGATAATTCAGATGATCAAAATAAATGGATCGATACAATAAGAGAGATTCTTTAAAGCTTTAGCTATTTAATTTTTCTGCAAGAAGTTTATTTGCAAGTTTAGGGTCAGCTTTACCTTTCGTTCTTTTCATTAGTTGACCAACAAAAAAACCAAGTAATTTGAATTTACCATTTCTAAATGCTTGAACCTCATTTGGATGTTCAGTTATAAGTTCATCAATTATGGGTAAAATACTTGAAGAATCAGATATCATAGCTAACCCCTTTTCTTCAACTAATTTTTTCGGAGAAATATTTTTTTGAATTAGCTCAGGTAAAATTTCTTTTGCAATTTTCCCACTAATAGTTTTATTTGAAATCATGCTAATCATTTCAGCAAGATTATCAGGACTAAGTTTTAAGTCACTAAAACTAAGTTTATTTGCTTTTAAATAACCCACAATATCACTTGTTACCCAATTTGAAGCTAGTTTGGCATCAACACCATTAGCTACTGTTTCTTCAAAAAAGTTTGCCATGTTAATTTCATCAGAAATTACCCTTGCATCATATGCAGATAACCCAAATTCACTGACGTATTTATTTCTTTTCTTTGAAGGTAATTCTGGCATTTCTTTAAACCATATTTCTTTTTGGGCTTTTGTAATTTCAATTGGTCCTAAGTCAGGATCAGGAAAATATCTATAGTCACTACTCCCTTCTTTCATTCTCATACTTTTTGTTAATTGCTTAGCTTCATCCCATAACCTTGTTTCTTGGAAAATTTTTCCTCCATTTTCATAAACTTCTATTTGTCTGGCTATTTCATAATCACAAGCCTTTTGAATTGCAGAAAATGAATTCATATTTTTAATCTCCACTTTGGTCCCAAAAGGAGCATTAGGTCCTTTTCTAACTGAAATATTGACATCACAGCGTAATGAACCCTCTTGCATATTTCCGTCTGATACCCCTAGATATCTAACTGTTCTTCTAATCTCTGAAGCATATTCAGATGCCTCTTTACCTGATCTAATATCTGGTTTACTTACAATCTCACAAAGTGCTATTCCAGCACGATTATAGTCAACTAAAGAATACTTAGAACCAGCTAACCTGTCACTACCTGAATGGACTAGTTTTCCTGCATCTTCTTCCATATGAAGCCTTTCTATACCAATTTTTTTGATATAAGGTTCTTTGCCTTTTTCAATGATTTCAACCTCTAACCAGCCATTTTCAGCTAGTGGCTCATCAAATTGTGAAATTTGATAATTTTTAGGCAGATCAGGATAAAAATATTGTTTTCTATCAAATTTACAATGTTCTGTAACATTTAAATTAAGTGCTAAAGAAGTTTTTACAGCATACTCAAGAACAGTCTCATTCAAAACTGGAAGAGTTCCTGGTAATCCACAAACTACAGGATCTATATGCGTATTAGGTGCATCACCAAAAGCAGTTGAAGCAGATGTGAATATTTTACTTTTCGTATTAAGCTGTACATGTGTTTCCAAACCAATCACAGCTTCCCAAGATTCCAAATTGTTCATTATCAAAAGCCTTTTTATTAATATTATTGGATATGAAGGAAAAGAGGACCAAAACACACATAAAAATATTAATTATTAAATGATACAAGAAACAAAAAATTCAATATTAATTGTTGGAGGTGGACTTGTTGGTTTATCTATTGCTTATGAATTTGCTAGAAATAATTTCAAAGTTTTAGTTTTAAGCAAAAACAGAAATGAATCAGCTGGATTTGTTGCTGCAGGAATGTTAGCTACTCATGCGGAAGGGCTCGAAGATGAATTACTAAAATTTGGCCAAGAAAGTCAAAGTCTTATTCCAAAGTGGATAAAAAATATTGAACAAGATAGTAATATTAAATGCGGTTTAAAAAAATGTGGCATAGTAGTTCCTTTTAAAAACAAAGAAGATCTTGAAGAGTTTCCCACTTATGAATATGGAAAATATTTAAATCAAAAAGATCTTCAAACAGAAATTAATGGAATAAATTCTATTTGGAAACATGGTTTACTTTTTGAACAAGATGGCCAAATAGATAACCGAAGAAGACTGATGCGTGCTCTTGAGAGAGCATGCTCCTTACATGGAGTCGAATTTCAAGAGGGATCAGAAGTAGAGGATTTGACATTCGAAAAAAACAAAATTATAGGTGCAACAATTTTATGTGCCACTGGGGAAATAAAAAAAATTAACTGCGAAAAAGCAATTATATGCAGCGGTGCTTGGAGTAAAAAAATTTTTAATAAGATTCCAGTCTTTCCTGTAAAGGGACAAATGCTATCAATACAAGGTCCAACAAATTTTTTGAAAAGAGTTATTTTTGGTCCAAAAACTTATCTTGTTCCCCGTGATGATGGACTTATTATAGTTGGAGCGACAGTTGAAAAAGATTCAAAATTTAATCACGGTAATACTCCTAATGGAATAAAACAACTGCAAGAAGGGATTCGCTCCTTATTACCAGAAGCTATTAATTGGCCACAAATGGAACATTGGTGGGGATTTAGACCTTGCACACCAGATTTAAAACCAATAATTGGAAAATCAAAAATTGAAAATCTTTTTATAGCTACAGGACATTACAGAAATGGAGTTTTATTTTCTGCAATAACAAGTGATCTTCTTTTGAAAATAGTTCAAAATAAAAATCTCAAAGAGATAGAAAAAAGCTTTTTAGAAAAATTTAGTTTAGATAGATTTGCGATTTAAATTTTAATTTTCAGATCGCCATTTCGAATCAGAAGTTTCCCACTCACATAATTCCTCTTCGTTAAACCATAGATCAATTTCAAATTTTGCTGTATCTTCTCCATCAGAACCATGAATAATATTCCTTCCAATATCAATAGCTAAATCACCTCTAATAGTTCCAGGCTCTGCTTCCAGAGGTTTTGTCGCACCTATTAGTTTTCTAGCACTCAAAATAACTCCTTCGCCTTCCCACACCATTGCCACAACAGGTCCACTAGAAATAAAGTCTACCAAATCACCAAAAAAGGGTCTTTCTCTATGTACTCCATAATGATTTTGAGCAAGTTCTTTTGAGGGAACTAATTGCTTTAATCCAACCAATTTAAATCCTTTTTTTTCAAATCTGCCAAGAATCTCAGAAACATATCCTCGTTGAACTCCATCTGGTTTAATTGCAATAAAGGTTCTCTCTTTGGTCATTTAGTTAATAATCACTCTATGTATATTCAACTTTTGGGTGGTAACTTGGCAAGTAATCATTAAAATAAAAGATATTGTTTTGAGTTATTTTCAAAAGCATTTATTAATCACTAAGACATAAATTGACCAATTTTGAGCCGAAAAAATTAAAGAATATTTGGACTATTGAAGATAGTATTTCGACCTATAACATAGACAAATGGGGAGATAAATATTTTTCTATAAATTCCAAAGGAAATATATCAGTAACTAAAGATATAAAATCTAAAAATAAAATTGATCTTTTTAAACTTGTCAAAGAGCTTAAGAGTAGAGAAATAAATCCTCCATTAATCATAAGATTTAATGATATCTTGAAAGATCGCATAAATGCTTTACATGACTCTTTTTTAAAAGCAATAAAAACCTATAAATATAAGAACATTTATCAAGGCGTTTTTCCTGTCAAATGTAATCAACAGAAAAATGTCCTAGAAAAGATAATAGAGTTTGGTAGCCAATGGAATTTTGGTTTAGAAGTAGGAAGTAAATCAGAACTATTAATTGGCCTTGCACTTCTTGAAAACCAAAATTCATTATTAATATGCAACGGATATAAAGATAAAAAATATATTGAGATTGCTACTTTGGCCAGAAAGCTCGGCAAAAATCCAATAATAGTGATTGAACAAAGAGATGAGGTAAAAAGAATTATTCAAGCAGTTCAAGAACTGAACGCGACTCCATTGATAGGAATTAGAGCAAAGTTATCAAGTAAAAGCAGTGGTAGGTGGGGTAAATCTATTGGAGATAATTCCAAATTTGGATTATCAATCCCAGAAATTATGTTGACAATAAAAGAACTAAAAGAAGCAAATCTTATCAATGAAATGAAATTGCTCCATTTTCATATAGGTAGTCAAATAAGTGATATTGCTGTTATAAAAGACGCGTTACAAGAAGCGAGTCAAATATATGTTGAACTATGCAAACTAGGAGCCCCAATGCAATATATCGACGTTGGAGGGGGATTAGGAATAGATTTTGATGGAACTAAAACATCCTCAAACACCTCTACTAATTATTCTCTTCAAAATTATGCTAACGATGTAATTGCAACTATTAAGGATTCATGTGAATTAAATAATATCAAGCATCCAACCATAATCTCAGAAAGTGGAAGAGCAATAATTAGTCATTGTTCAGTTTTAATTTTTAATGTTTTAGGAACAAGCCATGTCAGTTCCAAACTACAAATTGTTGATAAAAAAAATCAACAATTAATAATTTCAAATTTACTTGAAACTTTCTATGAATTAAAAAAACTTAAAAATAAAAAAATAAATTTATCTCAAATAATTGAACTATGGAATGATGCAAAAAAGTTTAAAGAAGATTGCTTAGTCGCTTTTAGATTAGGATTTTTAAGTTTGGCAGAAAGAGCTTATGCCGAAGAACTTACTTGGGCTTGCGCAAAAGAAATTTCTAATAACCTGAATAATGATGAAATCAATCACCCTGATTTATCTGAAATTATAGAAACTCTTGCATCAACTTATTATGCAAATTTATCTATCTTTAAATCCATTCCCGATAGCTGGGCAATAAATCAGATTTTTCCAATAGTCCCAATACATAGGCACTTAGAGGAACCATTCTGCAAAGGCAACTTTGCAGATTTAACTTGTGATTCAGATGGGAAACTAAATAATTTTATTGATAATGGAAAAATTAAATCATTACTAAATTTACATAAGCCAGAGGAAGATAAAGATTATCTAATTGGAATTTTCATGACTGGAGCCTATCAAGAAGCATTAGGAAACTTGCACAATTTATTTGGCAGTACAAACGTTGTTCATATAGACATAAATCAAGATGATTCATATAAAGTCAAAAATATTATTAAAGAGGACAGTAAATCTGAAATCTTACAATTATTAGATTACAGCTCAGCTTCTTTGGTTGAATCTATAAGAATTAATACTGAATCAGCAATTGATCAAAAAAAATTAACTATTGAAGAAGCAAGGAAATTAATGGATCAAATCGAAATTAGTCTCAGAAAAAGTAGTTATTTATCAGAATGACTATCTAATGTTTTTTGCAAATAATTTTTAGCATAATCTAGAGCATCACTTAACTTATCAATATCTTTAGCACCTGCTTGAGCAAAGTTAGGCTTTCCTCCTCCACCTCCCGAACAAATTCTTGCAATCTCATTAATTAATTTACCTGCATGTAATCCTATTTTTACTGCATCATCTCCTAAAGAAACTACAAATAACAACTTTCTATTTTCTGGATTTGGTATTCCCCCAAGAATCACTATTGCTTTATTTCCCAAATGAGAAGTTAAATTAAGTGCTGCAGATTGCAAAGAATTCCCATCTAAGCCATCAATCTGATGTACTAAAATTGAAAAAGAATTTACTCTTTCTGCGGATGATTTTATTGAAGAGTATTTAAAATATGCAATTTCATCTTTCATTTTTTGTATCTCTTTATTTTTATTAATAAGCTCGGCTTGCAAATTAGTAACCCTCTCAAAAAGTTCATTAGGATTTGCTTTTAACAAATCACTTAGTTGATTCACTAAAGCATTTCTATCACAAAAATAATCTAATGCTGATTGACCTGATAATGCTTCGATTCTTCTGACTCCAGCTGAGATTCCTTCCTCACTAATTATTTTGAAAGATCCTAATTCGGATGTAGTTTTAACATGTGTGCCACCACAAAGTTCCATGGAAACTCCTGGTACATTAACAACGCGCACTTCATCATCATATTTTTCTCCAAACATGGCGACTGCTCCCTTTTCAAGAGCCTCACTCTTAGACATAATTTTTATTTCTAAGGCATGATTTTCCATAATCCAAGAGTTAATTAAAGTTTCAACCTGAGAAATTTGATCTTTAGAGATAGGATTAGAGGAATTAAAGTCAAATCGTAATTTATTAAAGGCTACTAATGAACCTTTTTGTCCAACACTTTCATTAACAACTGATTTAAGTGCAGATTGTAATAAATGAGTAGCTGTATGATTTGCAGCAGCCTTAGCTCTATTAGAGGAGCTAACATTAGTCTTAACTTTTTGTCCAATAGTTAATATTCCTTTTTTGATCGTTCCATAATGTAAAAAAACATTTTTCTTTCGCATAACATTATCAACCAAGACCTCTACATCTTTTGAAAATATCGTTCCAATATCACCAACTTGCCCGCCAGATTCTCCATAAAAAGTTGTCTGATCAAGAACAATTAAAACTTTCTGGCCTTCACTTGCTTGTTTAACTAATGTTGAATCAAAGAATATACCCTTAATTTCAGCTTCCGAAAGAAGTGAATTATAACCATTAAAAATAGTTTTGTTAAAAAGATCTATTTCTCGCTCTAATGATCCCTCTAGTGTCAAATCAATATTACTTGAAGCAGCTTTAGCTCTCTCTTTTTGTGCATTCATTTCTTCTTCAAAACCCTTTACATCTACACTGATACTATTTTCTTCAGCAATTTCTACAGTAAGTTCTAGAGGAAATCCATAAGTATCATAAAGTTCAAAAGCCTTAAAACCAGAAATTAATTTCTGCCCTGAAGAAATTAACTCATCTAGCAATTTCTCTCCTCTTTCAAGAGTTTCCCTAAATCTTATTTCTTCAATTTTTATCTCATTCAAAATTAAATTATTATTATTTTTTAAATCAGGATAATTATTTTGCATTAAATTGATC
>CACBGC010000021.1 GCA_902538695.1 uncultured Synechococcaceae cyanobacterium
CTATTAGCTCCTTCTTTTTTTAGTAAATTTGCTCCTGAACAAATTGTACCTCCCGTATCTATCATGTCGTCTATAAGAATAGCCGTTTTACCTTTGACTTCACCAATAACCGTTAGACTTTCAGCGATATTATGCGCAGATCTCCTTTTATCAATGATAGCCAAAGGCGCATCCTTCATTAATTTTGCGAATGCTCTTGCTCTTGCCACCCCGCCTACATCAGGAGAGACTACAACAATTTCTTCTAAATCTAAAGATTCTAGATAATCAATTAATACAGGTGAGCCGTAAATATGATCACATGGTATATCAAAGTAGCCCTGTATTTGAGCCGAGTGTAAGTCCATAGCTAGAACTCTATCAACTCCTGATTTCTCAAGTAAATTAGCAGTTAATTTTGCCGTTATGGATTCTCTCCCTGAAGTCTTTCTATCTGCCCTTGCATATCCATAGTACGGAATTACAGCCGTTATTTGTCTTGCAGACGCTCTCTTGCATGCGTCAACCATAATCATTAGCTCCATTAAACTATCGTTTACAGGAGCGCATGTAGGTTGTATAAGGAATACATCACAACCTCTAATAGATTGCTGAATCTGCACATAAAGTTCTCCATCTGCAAATCTTTTAGATATTAAAGGCACATTTTCAATTCCTAAGTATGATGCAATTTCTTCAGCTAATTTAGGATTTGTTGTCCCACTTACTAGCCTTAATCTACTATTAGTTAGATTAAAGTTGGATTCTTTACTCTGCATAGCCGTGATAAAACTTGTCACGAAATTTGCACCATAAAACTATATTCTTATCGTAGTCGTTTATGTGAATTTCGCAAAAGATAATGAATAGATGTTTTCAAAAGTCATTTCAATTAAGCAAAAAATTATTGATTAAAAGTTAGAATTTATTTCTACTCAGATTAAAAACAGCGAATGATATTTGTCAATTAAAAAAAATTTGTATATGGTTGAATTTAGAGCATTAAAAATACTTAAATATAAAGAATCAAAATATTTAAAACATGCCTATAGAGTCAATTATTGAAAAGAAATCATTAGGCATACTTATGCACCCAACATGTATTCCTGGAGGAAGAGTATGTGGAACTTTTGGTAGAGGAGCTAAAGAGTGGATAAAAAAACTTCATAAGCATGGGATTGAATACTGGCAATTTTTACCTCTTACACCTACTGACTCTACAGGTTCTCCATATAGTTCCCCGTCTAGTTTTGCAATAAACCCATGGTTTTTAGATGTAGATGATTTAATCGAAAAAGAGTTTATCTTCATTTCAAATAAAGAAAATCTTGTTCCCACAAATCAAAATGAAGACAATTTTAATTTTGATTTTGCTGATAAATTAACTAAGAAATTAGGTCTTCTCCTTTTGCAAGGTTGGAGTTCACAATCTGAAGAGAGAAAAATCAATTTTAATAAATGGGTCAGTAGGAATTCTTGGGTTGAAGATTATGCAACATTTGTTGTTATCAGAGAGGAATTTAAAATGTTACCCTGGTGGGAATGGCCTCAAGAATTTAAAATAAAAAATAAAAAGTTCTTAACCTCGTGGATTAAAATAAAAAGTGAAGAGATACTTATTAAAAAATTAATACAGTGGCATCTTGATGAGCAATGGAGCGTCATTAAAAACTTTGCAAAATCAAGAAATATTAAGCTAATAGGAGATTTACCTTTTTATGTCTCTAGAGACAGCGTCGACGTGTGGAGTAATAAATCATTATTTTCAATTTTTAAAAATGGAGATTTAATCTTTCAAAGTGGTGTTCCACCTGATTATTTTTCATCAACAGGACAATTATGGGGAACCCCAACTTACTTTTGGTCAAAACATAAGAGGACTAATTTCAATTGGTGGAGAAAAAGATTTCAAAGACAATTTGAACTTGTTGACATATTGAGATTTGATCATTTCAGAGGTTTAGCAGGTTACTATAGAGTTAATGGGAGTTCTAAATCGGCAATTATTGGAAAATGGATAAATTCTCCAGGAAGAATACTTTTAAACAAAGTAAAAAAGGATCTAAGGGTTAATTATCTACCAATTATTGCGGAGGATCTTGGAGTAATAACCCCAGATGTAGAGAAATTAAGGAAATATTTTGAACTGCCTGGCATGAAAATATTACAATTCGCTTTTGATGGTAATGAAGATAATCCTTATTTACCTAGGAATATTGAAGGGAAAAATTGGGTTGTATATACTGGTACTCACGATAACTCTACTTCTGTTTCATGGTGGCAATATTTAGATTGTGAATCCAAAAAAAGAATAAAAGATGAGTATAAATTTTCAGAAAATCCTTCTTGGGATTTAATAAAAATTGGCATGAAAACAAATGCTAATCTCTTTATCGCTCCATTACAAGATCTATTATCTCTAGATGATTCAAGTAGATTAAACAAGCCTGGTACCACAAAAAATAACTGGAAATGGAAGTTAAATCGTCCTTTAGAAGAAATAGAAGATAATTTAAGAAAGTTTAGTGAGCTAGGAAATAATTTTGGGAGAACTCTAAAGTAGAATTTATTAAATATTATTTATTAAAAATTATTTATTAAAAATTATTTATCAAACATTTGATTTTCAATATTTTGAATCTCCATAACATTTACATTTAAAATAAAATATCTCTTTAATATAAATATTGTCAGAACTAATATAAAAAAATACAAAAGACTGCCTTGCCATGTATTGTGTATATCAAATTTCCTTAAAAGGAAATCCTTTCCCTCTTTCTTTAAAATTATTTTTTCTTTAACTGCTAACTTTAATAATGTGTTTTTTTTTAAACCCAAGCATTCCTCTAGTTTAATTAATATAGATCTTATAAAAGGGTACTCTGGCCTAATATTTTTATTATTAATTTCAATAGAGTTTATTATTCGTTCAGGAATTTTTGAAATATATGACAATTCTTTAATTGTTAGGTTTTGTTGAAGTCTTGCTTCTTTAACTAGCTTTGCAATTTCTAAATAATGGTCAACCAATCCAGGACTAGAGTCTTTCTTTATTTCAGATTTTTTGTTAAATAAAAAGAGTTTTTTAAAAATATTCATTTAATCTTCCCAAGCTAAATAATCCTTTTACTTCTCATTTTTAAATGTTACATCTAATTCTAATCGAATTAAAATCATAAGAAAGTTTATTAGATGTAAATAAAAACTAAACTGTAGAAATAATTTTTTGCACTGCACTTTTTGCAATATTCAGAGGGCTAAAAGTATCTCTAATTAAAGCTAAGAGTTTTTTTGCATCGGTAAATTCTAATTTTTCATCTTTAATAAGGCTTAAAAGAAGATTCTTCCTAACTTCAGATCCTTTTTTACTTACAAATAGTTTCAAACCAGCGTTCGCAACTGGTATTAGATCTGAATTAATATTCTCTGAATCTCTAAATAAAATGTTTAATAAACTTTCAACTTTTTCTATTTGAAGTTGACCTTTTTTATCAAAAACAACTTCTAAAAGTATGTCTAAAATCTCTTCAGAATTATCGGTCAGTAGTTTTTTAGCAATATATGGATAAGCTATTTTTAAAATTTTAAATTCAGGATCTAACCTTAGTGCTAAACCTTCTTGACTAACAACGGCTCTAATTATTAAGGCAAACCTACTGGGAACTCTGAAAGGATAGGAATACATTAGTTTTGAGAATTTGTCAGTTACATTTTTAAGATTAAAATTACCAACCTCAGCTCCAAAAGATCCTCCTAGAACTTGTTTTAATGGTTCAACAAGTTTTTGAAGATCTTGTTCTTTAGTTAAAAAACCTAATTTCTGGAAATCTTCTGCAAGAAGATAATATTCTTCGTTTATTATGTGAACAATTGCTTTAATAAGAGTAAGTCTATCTGAATTTGTAATAGTATCCATCATTCCGAAATCAACATAAGCTAAATTTCCACAATCTGCATTTCCTCCTTTGAGAGCAAACATATTTCCTGGATGCGGGTCTGCATGAAAATATCCAAATTCAAATAATTGCTGCAATCCACTGATGACACATGTTTTTATAAAAGAAGCAGGTATTAAGTTATTTTCCTCTAGTAAAGCTCGATCTCTTAACTTAAATCCATCAATCCAAGAGGTTGTGATAATCCTTTCAGATGAAAACTGTTTTTCTAATTTAGGAATAAAAATATTTGGGTTTTCTTTGAATAAGTTTGCAAACTTCAAAGCATTTTCGGCCTCTTTTTGATAGTCAATTTCATCAAAAAGTGCCTTACCGAATTCATCTATTATTTCGCCAATTCCAACACCTATATTTAATGGTAACAGTGGAGATAAAATAGTTCCTAAAAACCTCAAGATTACAACATCCCTTCTTATGAGAAAGTATAAATTTGGCCTCTGTACTTTCACAGCTAGATAAGAATTATTTATTTTCGCTTTATAAACTTGACCTAAGCTTGCTGAAGCAATAGGACTATCTGGAAACTCTCCAAATAATTCATTAGCAGGAGATCCAAGTTCTTCTTCAATGATTTTTAGAGCAATTTTGTGATCAAATTCTGGGAGATTATCTTGTAAGTTTGTAAGTTCATTAAGCCAATCTTGTCTAACAAGATCTGGTCTAGTTGAGAGTGCTTGTCCTAATTTGATAAAACAAGGTCCTAAATCCGTTATTACATCAAAAAGATATTTCGAGAGATTTTTTTGTACATTTTTATTTTTACTGTTACCTTGAAAAAGTATTCTTAAAAAAAGAAAAATAAAAGTTAAAAGGATATATAAAACTCTTGGTATAAAAATCCATGGTCTCAAAATTAACCAAATTAAGTCATCTTTTGCTGAATATTTCGAATAAGATCTTTTCATTAAATTTAAAAAATATCAAAAAAGATTACTATGTAGACCATTCTATATATGTCAATAATACTTTATGAGCATTTCATCTTTTCTAACCAAAAAGTTTTTAAAGTCTTTATTCTTTCCTGCTCATAACAGAGGGGCAGCTTTACCAAAGAAATTAGTAAAGTTATTAAAAAATCCACCTGGGTATTGGGACTTGCCCGAACTCCCAGAAATAGGCTCCCCATTATCCCAAAACGGATTAATTGCTAAATCTCAAAGAGAATTCTCCAACAAATTTGGGGCTAAAGGATGTTTTTTTGGAGTTAATGGAGCTTCCGGACTAATACAATCAGCAGTAATTGCAATGGCAAATCCAGGCGAAAAAATCCTGATGCCTAGAAATGTTCATATAAGTGTTATTAAAATCTGTGCGATGCAGAATATAAATCCAATATTTTTTGACCTAGAATTTTCGTCCGTCACGGGGCATTACAAACCAATTACAAAAATTTGGTTGGAAAATGTATTTAAAAAATTAGATTTTGATAGGAACAAAATTGCAGGGGTTATTCTCGTAAATCCCACTTATCATGGTTACGCCGGAGATTTAGAGCCTCTAATAGATTTTTGTCATCAAAAAAATTTGCCTGTTTTAGTTGATGAAGCCCATGGTTCATATTTACTTTTTTGTCAAAACCTTAATTTACCAAAACCGGCCTTATCATCAAATGCTGATTTAGTCGTTAATTCATTGCATAAGTCGCTCAATGGATTAACTCAAACGGCGGTACTTTGGTATAAGGGGGATCTAATAAATGAAGGTAATTTAATCAAAAGTATTAATTTGCTGCAAACTACCAGTCCAAGTTCCTTATTACTTTCTTCTTGTGAAGAGTCTATTCGGGACTGGCTTAACAAAAAAAGTTTATCAAAATATCAAAAAAGAATTTTAGAGGCAAAAAGTATTTATAAAAAATTAATTCAAAAAAATATACCTCTCATAGAAACTCAAGACCCCTTAAAAATTGTAGTAAATACCTCTAAAGCTGGGATTGATGGTTTTACTGCTGATAATTTTTTTTATAGAAATGGCCTTATTGCCGAATTGCCAGAAATGATGACTCTCACTTTTTGCTTGGGATTTGGAAATCAAAAAGATTTTCTTAATTTATTTGAAAAGTTATGGAAAAAATTACTATTAAATTCTAAAAAATCAAAAATTTTAGATGTGTTCAAATCGCCATTTCAATTAGTTCAAGCTCCCGAAGTCGAAATTGGAATTGCTTGGAGAAGTAAGAGTCGGAGTATTCCTTTCTCACAATCATTAAATAAAATATCTGGAGATATTATTTGCCCTTATCCTCCTGGGATACCTCTATTAGTTCCTGGCGAAAAAGTGGACATGGATAGGTTTAATTGGATAAATAATCAAAGTTTATGCAACAAAGATCTGGTAAATTTTAATATAAAGGTCTTAGATACACAGTAATTTCATATGAGATTAAAAAGCGGATTAATTATAGGAATTTTTGGTTTAATTGTTGTTTTGTTGGGGGGATGGTTTTTTACATTGGCAACTGCGTTGCTTACATATCTAGCATTATTAGAATTTTTTAGAATGGCAGAATTTAAAGGAATAAGACCAGCTACAAAAACCACATTATTTTCGTCCTTTATTATTATAGTTTCTACTTATCTTGAGACCGTTGGTGTGATTGAAGGAGAAATTTCAAATTCAATTTTGCCAATCTGTTCAGTTGGGATATGTACTTGGTTACTTTTGCAACCAAAACCTGGGACGATTTCAGATATTGCAGCATCTATTTTTGGATTATTCTATTTAGGTTTTTTACCCAGTTACTGGATTAAGTTAAGGGGTTTAGATTCAGTGATAATAAATTCGAATCAGGGTTTTATGTCGCTTGAGAACTTATCAAATACTACAGGTCTTCATTTAACTTTAACTTCTTGTTTTTTAATTGTAGCTAGTGATATTGGTTCTTATTTCATTGGGAAGTCATTTGGTAAAACATCTCTATCTCCAATATCTCCTAGCAAAACTATAGAAGGTTTAATTGGAGGGATATCCTGTTCAATTTTACTAGCAATATTTTTTGCATTTTTAATGAATTGGGAAAATCCATTTATTGTTGGAATAATTTATGGAATTTCAATCTCTCTTATGGCATTAGTTGGAGATTTAATTGAATCTATGATGAAGAGAGACGCAAAAATAAAAGATTCCGGAACTTTTTTGCCGGGACATGGAGGGATTCTTGACAGAATTGACAGTTACATATTTACTCCATCTGTTTTATTTTATATTTTTATAGTTCTCAAGTATCTAAATTAATTAAGAAATCTTTTTTTCAAAAAAATAATCTTGGATGATTTTACTAGATAATGATGGAAGATCTATATGAGGAAGATGACCACAATTTTGTAACCCTACAAAATTTAATTTTTCAATATTTCCTATTTTTTTAATCTCTTTTTTTCCAAGAATTCGATCATTTTCACCACATAATGTTTTGGTTGGTATATTTTGAATATATTTTTGAGTTCCTGCAAACCCACCACTTTTTGCAAATGATGCAAGTGAATTCCTCCATCCTTTACAACCTAAATGAATTGAAGCAATTTGCTCTTCCATCTCACCAACGCATTCATCTGGAAAAGCAAATGCTTGCCTACATAGACTTTTTCTGACCTGAGGCAATCCAAGAAATGAGGTGCCAATTTGGTTAAGAGGAAAAGGGATACTCTTAGGTTCTCCAAACAATCCGGCGGGGGACAAAAGGATAATTTTATCAATAGAATCAGGAATTTCATAAGCAAGTTTTAAAGCTGTTGAGCCTCCCATAGACGCACCTATAATTTTTAGATTCTTTGTTATTTTTAATGTCTTAAGGAGATCAATTAAATGCGAAATTATTTTCGAAGAATTGTATACATTTGTTGCGCACCTAGGACTAAAACCAAAACCTAGAAGATCAGGAGCGATAACTTGAAAATTTCTTTTTAGTGATTTATATATTCTTCTGAATTCTAAAAAACTACTATCAAAGCCATGAAGAAGAAGTATAGGTTGACCCTTTCCTCCCATAACTACTGGGAATTTTAAGAAGTTCCAATTTTGATTGAGTTTTATCCACTTAACATCATTTGCCAAATAAAGACCTAAAGGATCTAATAATGACAATTTGGCACTTTCGAAAAATTCTTCATTTAAATCACTTAATTGTTCAAAATTATTTTTAGTCAAAAAATATTTATGATTTAATTTTTTGTTGTTCAAAATTTGAAATAACCTCTATTATGTCTCGTTTATTAATTTCAAAAGGCAAAAAGTGAATCTCAGATTTATCCCGACAAGTAAAATCAGCAATTTTCTCTAAATTATTATTTTCAAAAACATTTATTCCAAGTTGTCCGATAGTAGTTGGCAAATTCAATTCTTTCATAAGTACAAATAATTGTTTAATTGATTGATCAGCTAATTTATTATTATTTTTCATTTCTTCTAGTCTTAATTGCAATAATAATCCAACCCCAACAATCTCACCATGTAAGAATTTATTAGGGGTGATTATCTGAGTAATTGCGTTATGAATAGCATGGGCTGCTGCAGTTCTACATTTTTCTCCACCAATACCGCCAACTAATCCTGCTGTAAGACCACATGCTTCTACAGTATTTTGCCAAGATGGATTATTTTCAAATTGACCTTTAAATGCATTTCCTCCCTCTATTAATAATTGATCTCTTAAAACTCTTGATATCTGAATTGCTTGTTGAACAAGACCGTCATCTGTTTTTGAACTTGTTATTGAGGATTCGTACCATTTTGCCAAGGCATCTGCTATGCCACTTGCAAGTGTTCTTGATGGAGCTGTTTGAATAAATTTATGATCAAAAACTAGTATTTTCGGACAAGATTTTAATGCGACATCCTTTATGAATTGACCATCCTTTGTATATATATTTGATAAGGCTGTCCAACCTGCACATGTAGAGGCGCTTAGGGGGACTGTAATACAAGGGATATTAAGAGACTCGGCTATATATTTCCCAGAATCTAGAACTTTGCCACCTCCAGCTGCGATCACAGAATCATTATTATTATTTGAAATGATATTCTTAACTCTTGAAAGATCTTCGTAACAACAATCAAATTGTAAATTAGCAGAATTAACATTAAGTTTTTGATTTTTTAAATCATTAAAAATATTATTTCTCAAATTATTTGTTTGAATCCCTCTGCCTAGAATTAATGGACTTTTAGTTAATTTAGTAATTTGAGGTAAAGATTCTTCCCAAGCGTAATTTCCCCTATATATAGTTTCTGGAGAGATTGACTGCATATTTACTTTAAATGTTTAGAAGTTGGCACCTGCGAGCTCTTGAGAAGATTCTTCAGAAGAAATATTTATTGTAACTTTTTTATTATCATCTATATCAACTAAAGCATTATCTCCATCTTTTATTCTTCCAGAAAGAACTTCTTCAGCCAAACTATCTTCGAGTAAACGCATAACTGCCCTTCTCAAAGGTCTCGCTCCGTATGAAGGATTATAACCTTCCTCAACAAGTCTTTCTTTGAAAGCATCGGTGACGTTTAAATTAATGCCTTTATCTTGTAATCGGACAAAAACTTCCTGCAACATTATTTCAGCAATTTCTTTAACTTCATTTTTAGTTAGTTGTCTGAATACAATTATTTCATCAAGTCTATTTAAAAATTCAGGCCTAAAGTACTGCTTAAGCTCTTCATTAACTAATGATTTAATTCTATTATATTGGCTATCTTCAACTGAATCACCTGAGAATTCAAATCCAAGTCCGCCTCCTCCTTTCTCGATTACTTTTGAACCAATATTAGAGGTCATTATTAACAGTGTATTTTTAAAATCTACGGTTCTACCTTTGGAGTCAGTTAATCTTCCGTCTTCAAGAAGCTGCAATAATAAGTTGAAAACATCTGGATGAGCCTTTTCAACTTCATCAAATAAAACGACAGTATAAGGACGTCTTCTAACCGCTTCAGTAAGTTGGCCACCTTCATTAAAACCAACATAACCAGGAGGCGAACCTATAAGTTTACTAACTGTATGTCTTTCCATAAATTCAGACATATCTAATCTGATCATTGCTTCTTCACTACCAAAGAAATATGAAGCTAATGATTTAGTCAATTCAGTTTTACCAACACCAGTTGGACCAGAGAAGATAAAACTTGCGATGGGTCTATTAGGATTTTTTAATCCAACTCTTGCTCTCCTAATAGCTCTTGAGACAGCTTTTACAGCTTCATCTTGTCCTATTAACCTTTGGTGAAGGGTTTCCTCCATATTAAGAAGCTTTACTGACTCAGTTTCTGTTAATTTTTGAACAGGAACACCTGTCCATGAAGCCACAATATGTGCTACATCCTCTTCACTAACAAGGGGACTTTGTAAAAGTTTTGAATCACTTTTTACAGAATTATCAGCATCAGATTGATCTCCAGGTGTAGATTCTTTATTGTTGTTTAATACCTCTTTAATTTTTGCAGACAATTCCATCTCTTTTTCACGAAATTGGCCAGCTTGATCAAAATTTTGGTCTCTCACAGATTCTTCCTTCTTTTTTTGGACTTGTCTTAGTTCTTTATCTATCTGTTTTGCTTCAGGCGGAAGTTTAGAATTTATTAAACGTACTCTACTTCCAGCTTCGTCGATGAGGTCAATAGCCTTATCGGGTAAAAATCTGTCAGATATGTAACGATCCCCTAAATGAGCGGCTGCCTCTAACGCATCATCAGTAATTGTTAGACGATGATGTTGTTCATAACGCTCTCTAAGACCTTTTAAAATTTCGATTGTATCTTCTATAGATGGTTCCCCTACCATTACAGGCTGGAATCTTCTTTCTAGAGCAGCATCTCTCTCAATATGTTTTCTATATTCATCTAGAGTTGTTGCTCCAATACATTGAAGTTCCCCTCTTGCTAATGCAGGCTTGAGTATATTTGCTGCATCTATAGCTCCTTCAGCAGCTCCAGCACCAATTAAAGTGTGCACTTCATCTATGACAAGGATGACGTTACCTGCTGATTTAATTTCTTCCATTATTTTTTTTAACCTTTCCTCAAATTCACCTCTATACTTTGTTCCTGCTACCAAAAGACCAATATCAAGAGTCAAAACTCTTTTATCCTCAAGTATGTCAGGAATATTCCCTGTTTGTATTCTTTGTGCTAAACCTTCTGCGATAGCAGTTTTTCCTACACCTGGCTCACCAATAAGAACAGGATTATTTTTTGTCCTCCTACCTAGTATTTGAACAACACGGTCTATTTCTGAATGACGTCCAACTACAGGATCTAATTTTGATTCGCTTGCTAATTTTGTTAAGTTTGTTCCAAATTCATCAAGAGTAGCAGTTTTTAAGTTGCTCTTAGATGCACTGGCCCCTGAGCCAACTTCGGCTGTTTCACCCAGCATCCTTATAACTTGAGTTCTAACTTTTGTGAGGTCAATATTAAGATTTTCAAGAACTCTTGCAGCCACACCCTCACCTTCTCTTATTAAACCTAACAATAAATGTTCTGTTCCAATGTAATTGTGGCCAAGTTGACGAGCCTCTTCTAAAGATAGTTCTAAAACTCTTTTAGCCCTGGGAGTAAAAGGTATTTCTACAGCTACAAATCCTGAACCTCTACCAATTATTTTTTCAACTTCTATCCTTGAATCTTTTAAATTAACTCCAAGTGATTTAAGTACTTTTGCTGCGACCCCAGTTCCTTCTCCAATTAACCCCAAAAGAATTTGTTCAGTTCCAACAAAATTATGACCAAGTCTTCGAGCTTCTTCTTGAGCAAGCATAATGACCTTTATAGCCTTTTCTGTAAACCTTTCAAACATTAGAAGATTAAATTTCTACTAATAACCTACCAGTTATATGTCAATTTTGTGTTCAGAATGAGCTTTTGTGAATACCCAAAAGTATTATTTATCAAATTAAATTGAATCTTTTTAGTGATATAGCAAGAAATTATAGTAATTTCAATGATTCTGGTTATCCGAACAATAAAATTTTTACATTTTTTTAGTTGTTAATTTTTTTTCTTTTAAAAGAGCATCTGAACCATCTTGATAATAATTTTTTCTTCTTCCAACAGTAGAAAAATCAAAGCGACTATAAAATCTTTTAGCAGTAATATTGTCCTGAGAAACCTCCAAGAATATTTTTTTTAGATTTAATTTTTCACATTTTTCTATTAAGTAGCCCATAAGATATGATCCAAAACCCTTTTTCCTGAATTTCTTAGTTACAACAAAATAATTTATTTGAGCTTCATCAAGAACAACCTGAATAACACATACTCCAATGACTAAATTTGTAATTAATAATCCAAATATTTTTGTACCTTCTTTTTTGAATTCGTTAGCCCATTGTTTCTTGCTCCATAGGGAAATCGTATTTGAATCTAATTCACAACATAATTCAATATCTTTCTCATTTAATTGTTTGACAGATATCATTCTATTATATATGTATTTAAAAGTTCAAATCTAGAGTCATTATAAAATATGACAGTTTTGGCAAAACTTTATTTAAAGTTCTCCCATGGAAGAAAAAAAATCTTTTTTTAAGCAGAAAATTGACTTGGAAAGTCCTAATAAAAATATTGTGCCAATTACTACATCTATAGGAGGAGATGGGAAATTGTCAGTTGGTGGCTGTTCTATTGAAGAGTTAGTTAAAAAATATGATTCTCCTCTCTATATACTAGATGAAATCACTTTAAGAAAGTCTTGTAGAGCTTATAAAAAAGCACTAGAAAAATATTACCCAGGGGAATCTCTCCCAATATACGCTTCCAAGGCAAATAGCTCTATATTCATGAGCAATCTTGTTTCCTCAGAAGGTCTAGGACTTGATGCAGTGTCAGAGGGAGAATTATTAACTGCTCTAAAGGGTGGGGTCCCAAATGAAAAAATTGTTTTTCATGGTAATAACAAATCGGACAAAGAAATTGATTTCGCAATTAGAAATAACATCAAAATAATCGTAGATAATGATTATGACTTAAGAAGATTAGAGGAATTATCAAATTCATTAAATCATGATTTAGAAATAATGATACGCTTTACTCCTGGAATTGAATGCCATACGCATGAATACATAAGAACAGGTTCATTTGATAGCAAATTTGGTTTTGGAATCGAATATTTGAACAAATTATTTGCAAGCATAAGCGAAACTAAACATTTAAAATTAAAAGGAATACATGCTCATATTGGTTCCCAGATTTTTGAACTAGACCCACATAAGGATCTAGGTGAAATAATGGTAAAGGTTATTTTAGACGCCAAAAAATTTGGTCATAATATTAGAGAACTTAATGTTGGTGGAGGTTTAGGCATTAAATATACAATCAATGACGATCCACCTTCTATCGATGAATGGATTAAAACAATTTCCAACTCAGTTGTTAAAGCTTGTAAAAAAAACAATTTAAACCTGCCAAAATTGATGTGTGAACCTGGCAGATCTATTGTATCTACAGCAGGCATAACAATTTACAAAATTGGGGCTTTTAAAAAAATTCCTGGAATCAGAACTTATTTATCT
>CACBGC010000022.1 GCA_902538695.1 uncultured Synechococcaceae cyanobacterium
TAGACGTTTATCAAATGGTGATGATAAACCTTATGAATTGAATATTAGTTGGTGGAGTGCAATGGAAGACTCAAGTAGAGATGCTAAAAGATTTCAATATGAGAGATTTATTTTGAGTCAATTATTAGTAATGGCTCTGAAAGGGGTACCTGCATTTTATTTACCAGCATTACTAGCTTCAGAAAATGATATCAAAAGCTTTTCTATGACAGGTCAAAGAAGAGATCTTAACAGAGAAAAGTTTAAATCAGAAAATCTTTCAGCTGTTTTAAATAATCCTGAATCTAATGCTAATAAAAACTTAAAATATCTTCGTAATGCTATGGATGTAAGATCAGAATTAAAGCAATTTCACCCTTGTTCACAAATGAAATGTTTGTCTAAAGGTAGAAGTGATATTGTTGTAATCAAAAGAGGTAAAGGTCCTAAGTCAATTTTTGCAATCCATAATATGACTGAAAATAAAATTAATTATCAATTGAATGATAATGATCTACCAAAAATAATTGATAATGATTTCAATACGCATGATTTTTTAACATCCATTAAATACAATTGCAAAAATATTAGTCTTGATCCTTTTCAAGTAATTTGGCTTAGTGCTTTATAAAAATGATAGAAAATTCTTCTATTTGGGTAGTCAGTGATGTAGATGGTACTTTAATGGATCACTCATATGATTTATCACCTGCTAAAGAAACTATAAAAAAACTACAAAAATTATCTATACCCGTAATTCTTTGTACAAGCAAAACCGCTGCTGAAGTAAAAGTTATTAGAAAGGAACTTAACTTGATGGATCCTTATATTGTTGAGAATGGTGCGGCAATATATGGTGAATCTCTTAAAAGAGTAAATGGAGAAATTATTCTTGGAATAAAATACGAATCTCTTGAAGAAATCTTAAATTTAATTTCTAAAGAAATTGATTATAAACTTACTCCTCTTAATAATCTCACTGATCAAGAAGCCACTATGCTTACAGGATTAGAGGGCAACTCATTGAACTTAATGCGTGATAGACACTGGAGCATGCCTTTTTTAAATCCGCCAAGTTATTTAGAAGAGAAAATTAATATATGTTGTAAAAAATTAAATGTTGATATTTTTAAGGGCAATAGAATGAGTCACTTATTATCTACAAAATCGAATAAAGGGAAAGCAATAAATGCTCTTAAAGAATATTCAAATGTTCATAATATTGAAATTATAGGTTTAGGCGATTCACCAAATGATTTGCCTCTACTTTTAAATTCAGATATTAAGATAGTTATTCCTGGAATAGAAGGACCTAACTTAAATTTACTAGATCAATTAAAAGAAATTGAATTTACTTTGGCTTCTGAACCAAATGGATATGGTTGGAAAAATGAAATCAATAAATTAATTAATAAGCGAGAACTTAGTTAGAAAGATGAAAGATTTAGAGATTAATTTTCCTCTTGATAAATTTGAAAAATTAATTATTGATATTGGTTGGGAATCCTTGGATGATTGGTTCAATTTTTGGAATAATAAAAGAAACATTCTTTCAATTGATCAATATTGGAATAATAAAGTAAATGATGATTGGATTTGGGGTTTGGCTTTACCCCTTTTATCTCAGGCTTATAAATTTCAAAATAATTTTTCTGATAGAAAAATTATTGGAATTTCAGCTCTGCCTGGTACAGGTAAAACAACACTAGGTAAATGGCTCGAAGCTATATCTTTAAAATTAAAATTCAAAATTTCTGTTATTTCAATTGACGACTTTTATCTCCCATCAAATGAAATGAAATTAGCAATTAAGGATAACCCTTGGAATGTTTCAAGAGGGTTTCCTGGAAGTCACTCAGTAAAATTAATGCATGAAAAATTACTAAATTGGAAGATAAATGGAGAATTAAATGTACCAGTTTTCGATAAATCTTTAAGAAATGGTTTAGGAGATAGATCTCATTGGAGATTAGATAACCCTGATTTATTAATTCTTGAGGGATGGTTTTTGGGAATAAAACCTTATTCTATTGATATAAATGATCTACCCATAAATACAACAAATTTGAGTCTTGATGAAACATCTTATGTATTAAAAATTCAAAATAACCTAAACGAATATTTAGATATTTGGACTTTAATAGACAATATTTGGCACTTAAAGCCATTAAAGATTGAATACATGAATATATGGAAAACAAATCAGGAGAAAGAAATGTTTTTACAGAAAGGTAATGCACTTATAGATGAAAAATTATCTAATTTCTTGAGAATGCTTAATGTCTCAATTCCTCATAAAAGCTTTGATGTTATAAAATCCTACGCGCTTTTATTAATTGATCAAGAAAGAAAATTAGTTGAGGCTGGATTGAATGTGTAGCATTTTCTAAATTTCTTTATTTCAGTAATTTTTTATACATTTTTATTAGCTCTTAATAGTGTTTAATTGTACATATTTTGCTTCTTAGGGATGGTTGAGTTTTCTTACAAAAATGAAGGCTGTAGGATGGTTGTCTTGAGATGTATTGGTCCATCAAATTTTTTCTTAGAAAGAGTTTTGTTCCCAACTGATATTCTTACTTTTATGGCCCCAAATGATTCAAGAGTTGAAATCTGGGGAAATGAATTATATGGCCCTAAGTTGGAAGAGAGAATGAGGATTTCAGCTGATAACGAAGATTCGACTTTAGTGGCATAGAACAGATATTATCTAATTGTCTTCGAGTCAAAATTTTTTACAAATACCTAATTTTTATTGATATTATCAAACTAGTTTTAGTTTTATAGATGTATTATTTTTCTTCCTTTGCAATAGGTGGTTTCGTTCCTTCTGCAGCTGTCGCTGGTGTTTTACTTTTAGTTGGTCTAGGTGCCTTCTTCTATCTTGGTATTAAAGGACCCACAGATTATTAAGCATGAGTGTATAAAAATTGTAAATTTAATAACCTTATTGAATAAGTTAACATTATGGATTTAACAACTACTTTATTTATATTAAGCTTACCTTTCGTTTTATTAACAGTTTATTTTGGGACAAAAAATGATTTTTACGAGAGTGAAAATTACAAAGGAGATGGTTGTGCCCATGATGTTAAAAGATAACTTTACTACTAATCACCTCTATATACACAGGTCCATCTACTATCAAATTGCCAAACTGGTTTGTATATTTCATTAGTAATTTTTTCTCCTGCCTTATTACAAGTATCTAAATCTTTCATTGGAATAGAATGTAAGGAAGGACTTGTTATTCCACTAACCTCTGGCCTTCTTCCAGGCCCTTGTCTATAAGTTCCGATTATTAACCAATAGTTAGCTTTCGCAGAATCAGAAAAGATTAAGGAAAAAAGAAAAAATAATATTAAAATAGATTTTTTTTTCATTTTTCTATACTAGCTTTTAATTTTTAAATGTAAATTGCTATTAATTAATTAGGTAATTTAATAATTTTTGGAATATTTAAAATTTGTTTTATATGGATTAATTCAAGGGTTGACGGAATTTATTCCTGTAAGTAGTACAGCTCATTTAAAAGTTATATCTCTTTTTTTTGGTATTGATGATCCTGGCGCATCTTTGTCAGCTACTATTCAACTTGGAAGCGTTCTAGCCATAGCTTGGTATTTTAGGAACGATTTTTTTAATTTCAGAAGTCAATCTTCCAAAAAATTTCTTGAATATCTCTTACATGAAAGATTATTAAGGTCTATTTTGATTGGTACTATACCTATTGTTTTGCTTGGTGGGAGTATAAAAATATTCATCCCTTCTTTTTTTGAAAACGTTCTTCGTTCAAATTTATCAATAGCATTGGTCTCATTTCTAATGGCTTTTATTATGTACTTGGCAGATAGTTCTAAGAAAGGTTCTATCAATATTAAAAACCATAATTATTCAAATAGCTTATTAATAGGTTTCTTTCAAGCATTTGCAATTTTTCCTGGTGTTTCAAGATCGGGGGTCACTATTTCTAGTGCATTAATATCAGGATGGGAAAGAGGCGATGCTGCGAAATTTTCTTTTCTTTTAGGGATGCCAGCTATTTCTCTTGCTGCGTTTGTTGAGTTTATTTCTTCTTTTAATGATTTTTTTTCATTAGGTTTCCCCCCTCTTTTTGTTGGTCTTATTACAACATTTTTGACCTCTTTATTAGCAATAGATTTCTTATTAAAGTATTTTTCATCAAATGGGTTGAAAATATTTATCATCTATCGAGTAATTTTTGGTTTAGTAATTCTTTTGAATTTATAAATTGATGAAAAAAAATTTTTTGCAATTGTGTTAAGGTTTTAAAAAATTCTTTCTAATGAACATTTTTATATCTTTCCAATTAGGTGAAGTGGAAGTTTCAAATCTTACTATATTGGTTTTAGCTTTTTTTTCTTCTTTTACATTCATAGCAGTAGGCATAAGTTCATATAAACTATACAAATCACTTATAAATGAAGACGACAAATAATCGGAACGGCGGGATTTGAACCCACGACCCCCACTACCCCAAAGTGGTGCGCTACCAAACTGCGCTACGCCCCGTTTCTTTACTATAAAGATTAGATTAATTTAAATCTTATTCTTTATAGGTTTGTTATCAGATCTCAATACGCACTTTTCAACTTCCCAGTTAAAGTTTTCCCATATATGGTCTTCTAATTTATAATTGCTTCCATTAAAAACTCCTAACTTAACTTTTGTAGGTGAAGCCGAACAATACTGCCTGCTTCCAGCTGATGCAAGATATTGTTGATGGTATTGTTCCGCATAAAAATATGAATCAATCATTTTTATTTCCGTTTTAATTAAACCAAGATTTTTTTTGCTTAGTTCCGTTTGATATTGTTCCTTACTAGCTAATATAGTTTTAATATTATTTTCATTTTTGAAATATATTGCTGATCTATATTGTGTTCCCATATCATTTCCTTGCCTGTTTTTTTGAGTAGGGTCATGACATTCCCAAAACATTTTTAATAGATCACTTACATCTATTTCCCTTTTATCCCATATAACTCTAACAACTTCTGAATGACCAGTTAAACCGGAACATACTTCATAATAATTTGGATTGTTTTTTTTACCTCCAGCATAACCTACCGAAGTTGTTATGACTCCTGGAAGTTTCCAAAAACATTTTTCAGCTCCCCAGAAACAACCACATCCAAAAATTATTTCATCTTCTTCTTCATTAGGATTTTTTTTGATATCTGTTTTTAATACTCTATGTAATGAATAAGCATCATTAGTTAAATTTACCTCCTCATTATTCATAATGTTTTTTAAGAATTTAAACATAATATAAAGAAACGATTATAAGTTAAAAAATTATTTTTAGCTCTTTACAATTCTAGTAGCTAGTTCTCTTTCCCAAAGTTTTTTATATAGCCCATTCACTTTTACTAAATCTTTATGAGCTCCTTCTTGTACTATTTCTCCTTTTTCCATTACTAAAACCCTATCACAGGTAGCTGCAACAGAAAGTTGGTGACTAATCATTATGATTGTTTTATTACTTCTATCACTCATTTCCTCTATTATTCTTGCTGCTGTTTTATTATCTACGCTTGCTAAAGCATCATCCAGAACAACAATAGGAGAATTAACAAGTAGTGCTCTTCCTAGTGCAGTTCTTTGCCTTTGTCCACCACTTAATGTAATACCTCTTTCACCAACAATTGTTTTAAATCTTTGTGGAAAACTATTGATATCATCAATTAATCCAGCTTTTGTAGCACTTTCTTTAACTAAATATTTAGAAGCTTTGGGTTCTCCAAAACTTAGGTTTTCTGAGATTGTAGAAGTAAATAAGAAAGCTTCTTGAGGAACGATTGAAATATTTTTTCTAAGATCGCTTAATTTTAATGTTTTCACATCAATTTCATCTAAAAATAATTGATTATCTGGAATTTCGATAGTCCGTCCTAGAGACTTCGCTAGAGTTGTCTTGCCACAACCAACTGGGCCAACTATTGCAATAAGTTCTCCAGGATAAATTTTGAAATTGAGATTATTTAATGAATTAAATTTTGATCCTGGATACTTAATTGTTAAATTTTTAGCTTCTAAGAAACCTTTAACCTTTCTTTTTAAAAATTTAGTTTCTGCTCTATCTACAATATTTGGGTTGTTCTGAAGTATCTCTTCAACACGATCTAAACTTACTTGACCAAGTTGAAAAGTATTTAAGGTAAAACCCAATAGAGCTGTTGGGAAGACAAGTCTTTCTACATATAGAATTAAAGCTACTAAACCACCTATCGTAATAAATCCACTCTCTAATTGAAAAGTTCCTAATGATAATAAAATTAATAATGAAATTGAGGAAATCCCTTGTAATAAAGGGAATAGAGTACTCGCTGTTCTTGCAAGTTTTATCGCTGAATTTCGATAGTCATTATTATATATTTTAAATTCTTTTTTCTCGGCATTCTCTTGGGCATAAATTTTAATGGCGCTTATGCCAGAAAGATCTTCTTGTATTAGATCACTAAGTTTTGATAATGATTCTTGTTGAGCTTTTCTTTGTTTAACCATTCTGCCGCCAAATAGACTTACAATTCCAAGGATTAATGGAAATATCATTAAAGCTGATATTGTTAATGTTTTATTTATCGAAAACATTGAAGGGATAGTGAATGAATAAGCTAAGACAATATTGCACAAGCTTAAAACTGTAAAACCCAAAAGCCTTCTTATGTTTTCAACATCGCTTGTAGCTCTACTAATAATGTCTCCACTACCTTTTTTTTGAATCCATTCTGGATCTTGAATAAGTAAATGGTCAAAAAGTTTTTGACGAAGATTTACCTCTACTTTTCTACCTATGCCGAAGACAATTTGTCTTGAAAATAATCTAATTAAACCCATAAAAGTTGCTAAAAATATTAACCATAAAGATTTAGAAATAACAAAATCCGAAGAAAACCCATTTTGTAATTGGTCAATTATATTTTTTACTTCTAGGGGTATTACAACACTTAGTATATTTACTATTAAGAGAGAGAAAGCTCCATATAAAAATTCTTTTTTGTAAGGTCTTAGATATTTAGATATAACTTTTATCTTTAAATTTTTCATTTTATTTTGCCGATATGATTAAGATAATGTTTCATTTTTGAATATGTGAGCTAATTTTATAAATGATTCAGTATTTATTCATGGGTAACGAGCAAACTCATCCATTACACGAAACAGACAAGAACATTATAGATTCCATTATCACTAAAAAAACACCAGAAGATCTTGACTATATAAATTTAGCTAGATTAATAAATCGATATAGCAATTTCCCAGGAGAAATTGAAATTAAAAACGATATTGAAAAAATTTTAAATTTTTGGAAGATCACAAAAAACGAACTTTTTTCAAAAACAAAAATAATTTGGTCAAAAAGCTTCAGGCCTTCTAATACAAATAAAGATTTAGTTGGCTCAGGTTTTGATACCTCAAATTGAATTTTATCTGCATAATTTTTCTTCCACAAATAAATGTCTTCTAATCTATCAAACGCTGAAATCTTAAATAATTTGTTGGAGGGAAGGGACCTTGATGAATTAACCTCCAGATCTTTAATGCAAAGATGGCTTAATGATGAAATTTCAGATGTTGAAACTGGAGCCTTCTTGAGTGCTTTGAGAGCTAAGAGCTCAACTGGTGTTGAACTAAGTTCTATGGCTGAGGAACTCTTAAATGTTTGTGAATTGCCTATTAAAAGACCAAATTTGTATTTAGTTGATACTTGTGGAACGGGAGGTGATGGAGCTAATACGTTTAATATTTCAACTGCAGTAGCGTTTGTGGCTGCATCTTGTGGTGTAAAAATTGCAAAACACGGAAATAAAAGTGCTAGTGGGAAAGTTGGCTCCGCAGATGTTTTGTTAAATCTTGGTTTGAATTTAAATTGTTCATTAGAAAAAGTTATCAATGCTGTAAGTGAAGTTGGAATAACTTTTTTATTTGCACCTGTTTGGCATAAATCTTTGATAAAACTGGCTCCTTTAAGAAAGACCCTTGGGATAAGAACAGTATTTAATCAACTCGGCCCTTTGGTAAATCCTCTAAGACCTAATGCTCAAGTTTTAGGTGTTGCTTCTGAGGATCTTTTAAGGCCTATGGGAAGTGCGCTTTTAAAAATGGGTATGAATAGAGCAGTAGTCGTTCATGGTTCTGGCGGCCTTGATGAAGCTTCGCTCCAAGGCGAAAATAAAGTGGTGTTTATTGAAAATGGTGAATTAAGGTTTTCAGAAATAAATATTTTAGATTTTAATCATGAAAATATTGCTAATGAAAAGCTAGTGGTTTCTGATTGTGAGTCCAATGAGGAAATATTAAAGTCTGTTCTAATTGGTTCTGGAAAAAAATCTCATATGCAGGTTGTTGCCTTGAATACTTCCTTAGTTCTTTGGGCCGCAGGAATTGTAGATGACTTAAATGAAGGATTTAATAAAGCTTTATTTTCGATAAATCAAGGAGAGCCTTGGAAAAAGTTTTTACTTTTAAAAAATTATTTATCCTCAAATCAATTGCAATATAATGATTAATAAATACAAGAAAAATGCAAAATTAGTTTTAAATAATGGAAATGTATTCCCTGGATTTTATTTTGGTGCTTCTGGTACAGCTATTGGTGAAATAGTATTTAATACTGGAATGACGGGGTATCAAGAAGTTATTACTGATCCAAGTTATTACGGGCAAATATTAACATTTACTTATCCCGAAATTGGAAACACTGGTGTAAATTTTGAAGATTCAGAATCTAATACTAATGTTAAGGGGATAATTGTTAGAAATTTTTCATCTAATAACAGCAATTGGAGATCTAAAAAGAACTTCAATCAATGGTTAGTTGAAAAAAATATAGTAGGTCTTCATGGAATTGATACTAGAGCTCTTGTTAAAATTTTAAGATCTAATGGATCTATGAATGGGGTTATTACCTCTGAAGATATAAATGTAGAAAGTTGTTTAAAGATGATTCATGATACCCCAAAGATGGAGGGGTTGAATTTATCAAAAGTAGTCTCAACAAAAAAACAATATTTGTGGAAAAGTCATACACAAACAATTTTTGATTTAAGAAAAAGATATTCTGATTCGTCCAAAAAATTAAAAATAGTAGCAATTGATTTTGGAATTAAAAATTCAATTCTAAATAGACTTGTATCCCATGGTTGTGAAGTTTTGGTTTTACCTTCTAAGTCCTCTCTTAATGATGTTCTTTCTAATAAGCCGGATGGTATATTTTTCTCAAATGGTCCAGGCGATCCTTCTTCTGTTTCTGAAGGTATAGACTTAGCAAAATCACTCATTGAATATGGTGTAATACCTATGTTTGGTATTTGCCTTGGCCACCAAATATTTGGATTAGCATTAGGAGGTTCTACTTATAAATTACCTTTTGGACATCGTGGTTTAAATCATCCTTGTGGAGAAAATAATAAAATTGAGATAACTAGTCAGAATCATGGTTTTGCTATTGATCCTAATTCTCTATCTAAGGAAATAGTTAAAATCACCCACTATAACCTTAACGATAATACTGTGGCTGGACTAGAGGTTTATAATAAGCCTATATTTAGCGTGCAATATCATCCAGAAGCAGGACCTGGCCCACATGATTCAGATTATTTATTTAAAAAATTTGTTTCTCTAATGTTAGAAAGATGTTGACATATTGTTTTCTTTTGATTTGATAATTACATTTGATATATTAATTTTTTGGAGGTATTAGATCATAGAAGATTTCCAGAAGTTAACCGTTTCTTTAAGAGGAAACCTTGAGGTTAAAGCAAACATTATGGTTTTTACTTTTAAAGGCCAACTTGATGCTTTCTCAGAAAAACAATTTAAGACTTTTGTTACTAATAATTTAAAAAATGTCCTTCCATTCGTTATTGACCTTACAAAAATAGATTTTTTAGATTCCTCTGGCCTTGGAGCACTTGTTCAAACTGCAAAAGAATGCAAAAAGTCGAAACTTGGGTTTTCTGTCGTTGGCAATTCGAGAGTAGCCCAAACAATTAAACTTGTTCGTTTAGGAGATTTTCTTAATTTGAAGTCAAGTCTTGAAGATGCATTAAATTTTTTAAAGAATTGAATTATTGGATTCAAAACTTGGTTCCATATGGATCTCCCGAGGATATAGGTGTTATTCAACTTGCTTGGCTTGGAGATTCAGTATGGGAACTCCATCAAAGACTGAGGCATGTTCATTTCCCTTTAAAATCTAAAGATCTCCATTTATCTGTAGTAAACGAAGTAAAAGCAAAATCCCAGTCAAATTCATTAAGTCAAATTGAACATTTATTAAATTCATATGAAATAGATTTAATTAGGCGTGCTAGAAATAAAACAAAGAGATATCCAAAATCTTCAGACCCCGCCATATACTCAAGAGCAACTGGTTTTGAAACACTTATTGGGTGGCTATTTTTAAAAGATCCTCAAAGATTATCAACACTTTTTGAATATTTAGAATTAAAAATGAATTGAATTTATGAAAAAATCTTCAAATAAATTTCGCGGAAAAAATAATAAAGATTCCCAAAAAAATTCTGATTTTGGTTATTTCTCAAAAAATACAAATCGTTCGGAAAACAATAATAGATTTTTGAACAAATCACCTAATAATAAGAAAGTAGAAAATTTAAAAAAAAATGATGAAAATAATGCATTTTCGTCTTTAAAAAGAAGAAATCCAAGATTTAAATCTAATACAGAATTTCCTAATAAAAATTCTGATACTCATCAAGAGTTTTCTAATAGGAGAAATTTTGATGATTGGATATGGGGTAAACATTCGGTTTATGAGGCCCTTAGTAGTGAAAGAGCGATTAATAGGATTTGGTGTACTTCGGAAATTTTTTCTTCAGACAAATTCTATATTTTGCTTAAGGATTTCAAATCAAAAGGAGTTCTTATTGAAGAAGTTTCTTGGAATAGGCTTTCACAATTGACATATGGGGCTTCACATCAAGGTGTTGCATTGCAGTTGGCATGCTCTAAAACAATATCTCTAGAACAACTAATCGATTTTTCTAAACACAACTGTCAAAATCCTATAATAGTTGCATTAGACGGTATAACTGATCCTCATAATGTTGGTGCGATCATAAGATCAGCGGAAGCATTTGATTGCAAGGGTGTAATCATTCCTCAGAGAAGATCTGCAGGATTGACAGGAACAGTCGCCAAGGTAGCTGCAGGAGCCTTAGAACACCTTCATGTAAGTAGAGTTGTCAACCTAAATAGAGCTCTTGAGGAACTTAAGAAAAATGGTTTTCTTGTTGTTGGCTTATCTGGAGATAGTAAAATATCTATCTCAAATTTTCAGGAAAAAGCTCCTATGGTAGTTGTCGTTGGCTCTGAAAATAAAGGTATTTCTTTGCTAACTCAAAAAAAATGCGATTTTATTTTAAGTATTTCTCTTAAAGGTAAGACTTCAAGTTTAAATGCTTCTGTAGCGGCGGCTATATCTCTATTTCACTTGACAGGTAAATAATTTTTATTGTTAATTATCACTTTTTTCAAAGACTACTATAATGTTGTTGTTTCAATACAATTTTATGATTAATAAAAAATTATTGAATTTTAACTACAAAATTGTATAGAATTTAACAAGAATTATAGATCTAACAGGCCAAAAAAATTGATTAGAAATTTTGGAAACAAACTCGGTTTAGCCTGGTGGGCTAAAATCGAGACAGATCAACCTAGTAGCACCTACTGGTTCGGCCCATTTATTACTAAACGTAGTTTAAAAGAAAATATGCCTTCTTTTATCAAAGATCTTTCTGATGAAGGTTCAAAAAATATTAGACACAGTTTGATACGTTGCAAGAAAGAAGAACCATTAACTGTTTGATAGCAATGATTTTAAGAAATAAATAAAGAAATGAATTTTAATTCTTTAAGAAAAGAAATTACCAGCAATAATGCTTCTGTTAAGGAATTAGTTAATGATATATTTTCAAAAATCGATCATAAAGATCCTTACATTAACTCATATATTTGTATTACAAAAGATAATGCTATCGCGCAAGCAGAAAACATTGATAAATTAATTCAAAATAAAGAAAAACTACCTCCTCTTGCTGGGATGCCCATAGCAATAAAGGATAATATTTGCACCAAAGGAATTGCAACAACTTGTGCAAGTAAAATGCTCAAGAACTTTGTTGCCCCTTATGAATCTACCGCTTCGAGTAAATTATGGTCTTCAGGGGGGATTTGTTTAGGAAAAACAAATTTAGACGAATTTGCAATGGGTAGTTCAACGGAAACATCTGTATTCGGTGTTACTTCAAATCCATGGGATATTAATAGAGTGCCAGGAGGAAGTTCAGGCGGTAGTGCTGCTTCAGTTGCCGCTGGTTTTTGTGCAGCAGCTATAGGTTCTGATACAGGAGGATCAATAAGGCAACCAGCTTCTTTTTGCGGCGTTGTAGGCCTTAAACCCACTTATGGCAGAGTTAGCAGATGGGGACTTGTAGCATTTGCTAGCTCTCTTGATCAAATTGGCCCAATTACAAATACTGTCTCAGATGCGGCTGAAATTCTATATTCAATATCTGGTAAAGACCCCTTTGATTCAACATGTCTTGATAAGCCAGTACCAAATTATTTGACTGACTTAAATAAATCTATAAAGGGTTTAAAAATTGGAATTATAAAAGAATGTTTTGAACACCCAGGGCTTAATCCAGAAGTTAAGGAATCTGTACTTTCTGGAGTTGATAGATTCCAATCTTTAGGAGCTGAAATTATCGAAGTTGAATGTCCCAGATTTAACGATGGAATTGCGACATATTATGTTATCGCACCATCTGAAGCCTCCGCAAATTTAGCTAGATATGATGGAGTTAAATATGGCTACAGATCGAATGAAGGTTTAAATCTTATAGATATGACTTCAAAAAGTAGAGCTGAAGGTTTTGGAGACGAGGTACAAAGACGAATTTTGATAGGAACTTATGCTTTGTCCGCTGGATACAGTGATGCTTATTACAAGAAGGCACAAAAAGTTAGGACTCTTATAAGAAAAGATTTTGATAATGCTTTTAAGA
>CACBGC010000023.1 GCA_902538695.1 uncultured Synechococcaceae cyanobacterium
CTTACATATCCCATTTTGTGGTTATATGTTTGCGTTTTTAAAATCATATAATCCTCATCAAATATCTTATAAAAAATCTTTTTTTGATTCTCTTTAAATAATAAGATGTTGTTAAGTAGTTTATTTCGTAGAAATTTCCTATAGTGCCTAACTATTACTCTTGCTTGGTTATCTCCTAGTGGAATATGATCTAAAACTTGTAAATATCTAGCTGCGGAAGGTTCTCCTTTATAAATTAATATCCGTCCAGGTGGAATATATTTTATCCGGATAAATTCATTTTTAGGATTGTTCTTGTAATAATAAATACTTTCAATATATTTAGGGGTAACATTAATTTTTTGGTTGAAACTAACTAGTACATTTTTATTAACATCTTTATCAGGAATTGTATCCCCATGAACCCAAAATAGATGAAGGATATCTAAGTGATTTTCAATTATCCTTGACCAATCACATTTAAAGTCGACTAATGCTTCTTCAAATACATAATCCTTTTCTGAAAAACCATTATCAGTTAAATCGTAGTTACCTATTGGTGAATCTTCACTAATATTGTTTAAATCGGTGTCAGATTTTTTAGAGTAATGTACAAAAATATATCCATTCTTTTCTAGAGCTTTGTATTGAAATAAGTGAATTTTTTTTGCATAGTTATCGTAGTTATTATCAACTATATGACTACATGTAATTCTATCTAAATTTTGGCAACTTCCACTAGATGAGAATTTGGCTCCATGATATGGACAGGTTATAACTCCATCTAAAAGTGTTCCTCCAAAAAAAGATGCCCCCCTATGTGGACAAATATTTTTAATACACCTAACGTTTTCATTCTCATCTCTATATAGAACGAGAGGCTCATTAAAGAGTGAAAAATAATTCAGCTTATTTTTTTTTAGTTCTTTTGAAGGACAAATTGCATACCAACCAAATAAACCTATTTTTAATTCATTTTGATTTTCTCTAATATCTAACGAGTCAATTTTTACTACCGTTCCTTTTTTAAATGGCTTAAGAACGGTATTAAAGTCTTTTGATTTAAAAAAATTAATTTGTCTGTTTTCCATAAATTAATTTCTTTTTTAAATGACTGTTTATCTTTCGGAACTATAACTCAAGTAAATAATCAATTTCTTATAAAAAGAAAATTCTCTATTATTTGTAGCAATAATTATGTAGTTATCGAAAAATATTGAGTCTCTATCGCATCTATGTATCTTTATTTCATGTTTTTTGTATCATTTGTGATTCTTTCAAATTTTTTATGTAATCAATAGCATCATCAATAGTTTTGTGGAAATTACATTGACCCAAATAACAACCTATAAATCTTAAAAATTTTCTCTTTCCACCACTAATTTCATATCTATGTATTGTTCCGCCATCTATAGGAGCGTAAATAAGTTCTGGTAATGCCATATTAATTTTGTATTTAATACTTAATTTAAAAATAATTCATGTTTAAATACATTTCCATAGCTTAATACATATATTTAATAATTAATTTACTTATTTTTATATAATTATTTGTTGAATACACATGTATTATTTGTTATCTATTAATTATTGATATGGATTTTTTATTATGCCAAAAGCATTTAGGCGTTTTTTAAAAAAATTACCAAAAAAAGTTCAAACTATAAAATACTCATTTAGAGAGTTTTTATCATCCAAAATATGAAATAGCTGTTCTGGTTAAAAAATTTTTTTAATTTCTATAATTTTTAATAAAACATAGTTGGCAGAGTTAAATTTTAAACTATATTAAATTTGCATTTTTTGAAATATTATGATTCAAAGGGTTTTTGCGATATTCACTTTAACTTTGCTTTTTCTTTTTAGTAGTCCAGTTTACTCATTAGATACTTCTTCAAAAACTCTTGAAAAGTATACTAAAAAGATTTCTAGCAAGTTCACTAGAACTTACTGCAACACTACTAACTTCGGTATTTCTTATGAGGGAGCTTTGGCATTCGCTGTTGGAGAAACTAATAAGGAATTTAAAAATAATAAACTCAATAAGTTGATAGATTATTCTCTACTAAAAAATTCAATAGTTAATGATTTAGAAAATAATTGCCAGGTTTATGATTTCGATATTAGTAATTTAGAAAATTTGAAGTTTAACTAGAAAATATATATTGTAGGAGTCTTATTTTTTACCTATCCAATCATTTGGTTTCTCCATCATCCATTCGAAAACTCCCTTGGCATCAAGGTTTTTAGAAGCATAAACAAATAAAATTGGAAATATTAAAATTACTGCGCCAATAACTACTAACTCTATTTCACCGATCCCCATCTCAGTAACTGTTAAAGCAAAATAATTAAACATTATATTTATTGAATTAAAATTTATTTCTACATAATTTATAAAAAAATTTGTATGCATTCACTTTTTTATAAATTATCTTAATTATTTATAGCGAAGGATATTTGTATAAAGTACCTATTTTATTGACTCAGAAATTTTAATAACTTAAATAATAAGGTTCCGTTTGATGGTTATGAATTATGAAATTATTATTTTTACACCTATTTTTGCATTATTGACTGGATTTATAATATTGAGAATATTAAAAAAAAGAAAGAGATCAGCTAAAAGTATTTATAAATTAATAGATGATTTGGAAAAAAAATACATATATTGATTTCTTTTGTAAGAAAAAAGATTAATCAAATTCTATTCCAACTTCTTCTTTTAAATCTCTCTCCAAATCTGGAAGATGAGGTTCAACCCAATGATCTTTGTTATCAATTCCTGCTGCATTTACATAATTCATAATATGTTGATCAACTTGCTTATAAAGATCATGCAAATTTAAATCCATACGAATATCATGTGCAATTTCAGAGACTTGTTTTTCTGTTAGACAATGATCTGGATGAAGTAAATCACAACATGGAATTCTCTTCTCGATCAATTCATTTAGATTGATTTTTATTTCGTAATCTTGATGGACAGTCATTGAATTAATAGCTCTTTTTACTCTTATTCTAATTATGTTTAAGGGTTTGTATATCTTTAGTCAAGAAACAAAGTTCTTTAATGCATATACGGTAATTTTATATAAATAGATCTTCCAAATCTTTATACAAATCATCATTCTCTTTTTGGTTTTCTATAAGTTCATGGTGATCAAGTGAAAGTTCTTTTTTTGAAGTATAGAAAAGATATCCAAGGGCTCCAAAGAGTAATGTTGTTGGTAAAATCATTAGCATTAAATTGACTTATAATGAATATAGTGCAACACTTATTACAGTCAAGTGCTGAACTTTAATTAATTTTTAAATGCCTACCAAGAAAAAAAGAGTTGGTTTTATTCCTAGAGAAGATGTTATGAGAATAATTGAAAAGTTGAGCACAGAGAACAATTTAAGTAATTCAAAAATAATAAGTATTTTGGTAGAAGAAGCACTTTCTATAAGAGGTATATTTAATAAAAAAAATGGTAAAGTAACCCAATCATATCAATCAAAAGACGATAATTCAAAACCCTTATTTGATAATTCTGGTGATTTTACAGATAATGCAAAACTCTCAATTGATACTAACCCAGAAAATCATTTTATTTCTAGTAAATTAACCCATTTAAATGAAGAGAATCAGGAGGCTTTTGACTTACAAACTTATAAAAAGTTTTTATCATTCCTAAAATTTCAGGAAATGATGGATAAATATAACACAAAATAAAGTGTTGCTAAGTGATGCACTGTGCGTTAAATTTAATTTGTATTCACTAGGAGATTTTAATATTAAAAATTTCTCACCATTTCAAAAATCTAAATTCATTAATCTATAAAATATTTATTCTTATGAGTTCATCTCTCCCATTTTTATCTGTAAATCTCCTCCCTCCAGAAAAGTTATATTGTAATTTTAGTTATTGGAGTTCTTTGTTCTCTCAGGATATGCAAATTTTATGGGATAGAGCGCATGGAGTACCTTTAGAAAATCTGCCAAAAGGGGTTTCTGATATGATTTTTCCTTATTTATTGCTTGCACTCTCAGACTATAAGACTTCGCAAATAAATAAAATGAATGGAATAGGATTAGACAATCTATTAAGCCTTTGGTTTGATAAGTACTTATTAAATAAAAATGGTTACTTCGAGCTAATTAAAAAATAATATTTAAAAGTAGCTATTAATATCAAATTTGATTGCTATAAAAATTTATTACGTTTAAAAATTTTTTAGTGATTCTTTCCTAATTCGCACATCAATAGTCCTGCTATAAATATATTAAAAGGTTTGATGATGCATTCTTTAAATTTCTTTTTAGCAAATATGTGTATTATCGTTTTGATAATGCAAATCAGGAGTGATATTAAATTAGGAAAAGCGAGATAAATGAAATTTAATTCAACAACTTTAAGCTTGATATTAAACCTGTTATTTTGCTTATTTATATTTATTATTTAATTTTATAGTATTTGTTAGTTTACAAAAAATTCAAAAATTAATTTTCAAATTTGGTTGACTTTTATTGTTAATGCGATGATAATGGCAAAAATAAATTATTATTGTGAATCTTCTTTCAGATACTTTTGATGATTTTGTTGATGATCTACTTTCATCCGATGTTAATTTGTTAAAAGGGGAACTTGATTTTCTTCTTATGCAACATTTATTTAATTCTATAGATTTGAAGCTTATAAATAAAAATGAAACTTTAGATAACGAATCATTAGCTGCTTAATTTTATGAAATTTTTTTATGAAAAGTTTTGGGTTCCAGTTTTTGGTTATATTCTTTCTAAATTTGTTTTTTTAATAGAAGGTAAAAAGCAGGACTCCAAAAAAAAATAGATTAATTACTTTTTTATTCATTAAGTATTTTTAAATACATAATCTATTTGAGTATATTTTGATAACAACAAAAGTAGTGCTTTAATTTTAGGATCATATGCATGGTTGAGATATAACTAAATTGCTTTTTAGCAAATTAAAATGAACAAAAATAACATGTTGAAGCCATATACAGTGCATTATCGTGATTTTCAAAATATAAGATTAGAAAATTGTTTTTATGCTTCTGACGCTTATGAGGCTAGAACACTAGCAATGGAATTTAATAAGTATATAAATGAACATCCAAACAGTATTGACCTAATAAGATGCGAAAAATGAATAAGGTTTTTATAAATTTTAAATAATAATCTATTTAAACACTCAAGAACTTATCTATGACTGCTTGACTCAACTCACTAGTATTTCCGCTAGCAACAATACCTCCTCGTTGCATCGCATAATATCTATTGGCTTGTCTTACAAAGTGCAAGTGTTGTTCTACTAATAAAACACCAATTCCTGTATCTTTAATTATCTGATTGATTGCATTTTCTATGTCTAAAACTATATTTGGCTGAATACCTTCCGTTGGTTCGTCTAGCAATAGAAGTTGAGGTTTGCCTAGCAATGCTCTTGCAATAGCCAATTGCTGTTGTTGTCCTCCACTAAGATCTCCTCCTTTCCTTTGAAGAAAATCTTTAAGGATTGGGAAGAGATCATAGATAAATGGATCTATTTTCTTATTCTTAGATAATCCTCCTGGTAGGGACTCCATCCCTAACATAAGATTCTCTTCAACTGATAGGTATGGAATAATTTCTCTCCCTTGAGGAACGTAAGCCATTCCTTGCCTGGCCCTCTGATGAGGTGCTTTTCTATTAATATTTTCACCAATCAAATAAATATCTCCTTTTTTTTGTTTTAACAAACCAATTAGTGATTTCAATAAAGTTGTTTTGCCAACTCCATTTCTTCCAATTAAACAAACCATTTCTCCTGATTTAACGTTTAAATCTACATCTCTAAGAATATGACTCTCGCCATAATAAGTATTTAACGATTTTATTTCGAGTAAATTTTCCATAACTAGTCCTCAGGTCTTCCTAAATAAACATCAATAACTTTTTTGTCTTTTTGTATGGTTTCCATCGTTCCTTCACATAATACTGTGCCCTGATTTAATACTGAAACATTACTATCAAGTCTTCTTATAAATTCCATATCGTGATCTATTACCACTACTGTATTTTCGCCTGATAAAGATTTTAATAAATCAGCTGTAAGATCTGTTTCTTCATCAGTTAAACCGGCAACAGGTTCATCAACTAACATTAAATCTGGCTTCTGTCCTACTAACATGGCTATCTCGAGCCATTGTTTTTGGCCATGTGATAACGATCCAGCTTTAGAATCAACTTTTTGAGCTAAATTAACAATCTTCATAAGACGATCAATCTCATTAAGCTGCTCATCCTTAATACTTTTATTTATAAGGTTTAAGGGACTTTTAGGAGTTGTCACCGATATTTCAAGATTTTCCTTAACTGTTAGATTTTCGAAGATTCTTGGACTTTGGAACTTTCTTCCAACTCCAAGCCTTGCTATTTTATGCTCCTTTCTACCCACTAAAGATTTCCCTTTAAAAATTACTTCACCGTTTGTGGGCTTAACCTTTCCAGTTATTACATCAAGAAATGTTGTTTTGCCTGCGCCATTGGGTCCTATTACTGCTCTTAATTCTCCTTTCTTCAAATTTAAATTAAGTTTGTTGAGAGCCAAAAAACCCTCGAAACTAACAGTAATATCTATTAAATTTAGAAGATCTTTATTATTCATTATTCCCCTCCTTATTGTTAATTTCTAAGCTTGGATAGGTTTCAATCTTTCTTTTCAAACCAAATCTTTGAAGAAGATTCCTAGGGCCATCTCCTTGGATCCATCCTAAAACTCCTTCTGGCAGAGCTGTTACAACTAAGATAAATAACCCTCCTTGAATAAACATCCAGCTAGCAGGTAAAGCTTCACTTACTAGACTTTTTGCATAGTTGATGAAAACTGCTCCTAGTATTGCTCCCAATAAAGTTCCTCTTCCACCAACAGCAACCCATATAACCATTTCTATAGAAAAGGGAACCGTCATGAATTGAGGGGATACTATTCCAGACTGAACGGTATATAAAGCTCCTGAAATTCCAGCAAGACCTCCAGCAATAGAAAATATTATCGTCTTAAATATAACTGGGTTGTATCCTGTGAACCTAACTCTTGGTTCATCATCTCGTATTCCTATAAGGATATTTCCAAATCTTCCTTTAACTACCCATTTCGCAAAAAACCATGCTGCTATTACTAGTATGGCGGTTATCCAAAAGAATATTCTTTGCATGGACTCAGACCCTACCATCTGACCAAATAGTTGTGTTACGTCTGTTTTTAATCCATTTGTTCCATTTATAAGTTTTTGTTGTCCATTAAAGAAGTTAAAGAATACAAGAAGAGAAGCTTGAGTAAGTATAGAAAAATAAACCCCTTTGATTCTATTCCTGAAAACAAGAAATCCAATTAAACCTGCAACCAATGCTGGAATTATCCAGATAGCTAAGAAGGTAAAAACAGGCGATCTAAACGGTTCCCAGAAAAAAGGTAATTTTTCAACACCATATAAAGCAAAAAATTCAGGAATATTATTTGGGAATTCAGAGGAGCTTGTTATTTGTAAATACATTGCTGCACAATATCCACCTAGTGCAAAAAATATACCTTGTCCAAGACTTAGTAAACCTGTATATCCCCAGATAAGATCAACACCAAGTGCAACTATGGATAAGGATAAGTATCTTCCTAGGAGGTTTAATCTAAATACAGGGAGTATAGTTGGTGCTGCAATAATTAAGGCTATTAATATTATCCAAAATGATAATACTATTTTTTTATCAAATTTAATTTTACTTAAGGACATTAGTTTTCAACCATCCTTCCTTTTTGAGGAAATAAACCTGTAGGTTTAAATTGTAAGAATATAACAATTAGTGCAAATATCATTACTCTTGCCATACTTGTGGTCGCAAAAAAGTTAATTGTGTTTGATAAAGGTAAAGGCATATCTGGCCATATTGATAAGAGCCTGCCAGCTCCAATTAAATCTGTCATTATTCCAATTCCAAATGAAGCAAGTACTGTTCCTAATAAATTTCCTACTCCTCCCAGCACTACAACCATAAAACAACCAACTATATAGTTTCCGCCAACATTTGGTCCTACAGAACCTAAAAGAGATACTGCTACCCCAGCAACTCCTGCTAAGCCAGAGCCAATTCCAAAAGTAATTATATCCACTTTTTCAGTAGATATACCAAGACAATCACTCATTTGTCGGTTCTGTGTAACTGCTCTTATACGCATCCCCCAAGCACTTTGATTAAGAAATAATGTTATTGCTATTACTGAGATTAGAGTAATTACAATTATCATTAATCTTGTTTTAGGAAATGCAGTGCCAATAATTTCAACTTGACCTCTCATCCATGAGGGCGCTGTTACATCAACATTTCGAGCGCTTGCTCTACTAAGTTTGCTTACAGAGGATGAGATTACGCTACCTGTAAGTACTCCGGTTAAAGAGGCAAATATCCAAGAACTAAATTTAAAATATTTGAAATTTATTGATTCTTTTATTTTTGAAGGGAATGTTGTTGGTAAAAATAAACCAATTAGCAGACTTATAACTAAACCGGTCCCATAAGCTAAAGGTACACTTCTGACAAATTGTTGAAGAATTAAGCTTACGCCCCAAGTCGCGAGAAGTGTTTCTAGTGGACTTCCATAAAGCTTTCTTATTATAGTTTTTTCAAGGAGAATGCCTACTACTCCACTAACAATAAATGCAAGGAAAATAGAAACTATTATGTACGAATTGTAGAAAGGTTTTAATATAGGTAATTTGAAAATTAATTGTGTTACATATGTTGTGTATGCCCCGAGCATCATAAGTTCTCCATGGGCAAGATTTATAACACCCATAAGACCAAAGACAATTGCTAGACCTAATGCAGCAACAAGTAGTACAGATCCTATTGCAACACCATTAAAAAGACTATCGAGAAGTAACTCCAATTTAGAAAAAGAAAATATTTGATTATATAAAATAAAAGGAGGCGTTAACCTCCTTATTATTTTGAAGTATAGGTTTTAATTATATTAAAGCTTATACTTTTCTCCTTTTGAAGGATCTGTCCAGTCGCATGCAAATCCTTTTGAACTTGGATGCTTTTGGTTCCATGCTTGAGGAAGAACAACTCCTGTCTCTTCAAGGATTGTGAATCCACCCTCTGCATTAATCTCCCCAATTCTTACTGTTTGAGATAAGTGGTGATTAGGCATAACTTCAACAGGACCTTGTGGAGCATCAAACTTTTGTCCAACAAGGGCTTCCCTTACTGCGTTGTCGTCGAATGTTCCAGCATCTTCTACTGCTTGTTTCCATAAGTAGACCATGTTATAAGCAGATTCTTGAGGATCAGCTACAACTCTATCTGCTCCCCATCTTTTCTTGAAACTTGCAGCAAATTTCTTAGATGCAGGAGTATCAATTGACATCATGTAGTTCCAAGCGCCGTAGTGACCTTCAAGGAACTCAGGACCAATTGTACTGATCTCTTCTTCAGCAATTGAATAATTCATTACGTAGTAGCCGCTTGAAGGTGTGATTCCAGCGTCTTGAATCTGTTTGAAGAATGCAACGTTTTGGTCACCATTAAGTGTATTAATGATAATTCCACCTTCAGGAAGAGCCTTCTTGATTTTTGAGATAATTGGAGCAACTTCAGTATTTCCCAATGGAAGGTAATCTTCTCCAACAACTTTACCTCCTAACTGTTTTACCTGAGCTTTTGTGATTGTGTTTGAAGTTCTTGGGAAAACATAATCAGAACCTACAAGGAAGAAATCTCCACCAGCTGCAGGAGAACGCTTATACATGAAATCTGTAGCGGGTTCGGATTGTTGGTTTGGTGTAGCTCCTGTATAGAAAATGTTGTTTGAACATTCTTGAGCTTCATATTGAATTGGGTAGTAGAGGAACGCATCTTTTGATTCGTAGACAGGTAACATTGCCTTTCTACTTGCAGATGTCCATCCACCAAATACGACAGGAACTCCGTCCTGGTCTATAAGTTTCTTTGATTTTTCAGCAAAAGTTGGCCAGTCAGATGCACCATCTTCAACTATGTATTCTATTTTGTAGCTTTTGCCGCCAACTGTAACACCACCAGCAGCATTTATCTCTTCAATAGCCATTTTTTCTGTATCAACAAGAGTTGATTCAGAGATAGCCATTGTTCCTGATAACGAATGCAAAATACCAACGGTTACTGTGTCATCGAAACTTCCAGAGGTTCCGCCTCCACCACAGGAAGTTGCTGTGACAGCAAGTGAGGCAGTAGCTAAACCTGCCAAAATACGCCTTGAAATTCTCATGAATTAGGATAAATTAGGTAATTGACCCTCATTAGGGGGATAAATTAAAAGTTATTAACGAGTGAGGATTAGTTTTGTATCAGTCGTAACTTTTTGTTGAATCCAATATATTAGTAAAAAACATTTTTCTAGTTTCGATTGTTGGGTATATGTGATTCTAAAAATTTAGTTATTTCTTCAACTCCTATGCCGCTACTTAGGTTGGTAAAAAACCAGGGTTTCCCTTTTCTCATAAATTCAGTATCACTTTTCATAATATTTAAATCTGCACCAACTTTATCAGCTAGGTCAATTTTGTTTATTAATAATAAATCCGACCTTGTTATTCCCGGCCCCCCTTTTCTAGGGATTTTGTCTCCGGCAGATACATCAATTACATATATTGATAAATCTACAAGTTCTGGACTAAAACTAGATGCTAAATTATCACCTCCACTTTCTACAAAAACAAAATCTAAAGGATTATATTTATTTTCTAAATCAAAAACTGCATTTTTATTTAATGAACAATCCTCTCTTATGGCGGTATGAGGACAACCTCCGGTTTCTACACCAATAATCCTTCCTTCCTCTAAAACCTTTTTATTTATTAGAAAGTTAGCATCTTCTTTGGTGTAGATATCATTGGTGACAACTGCTATCTCATAATTTTTTTTCATGTTTAAACATAGAGTCTCTACTAATGCAGTTTTTCCTGAACCTACTGGCCCAGCAACCCCTACTCTCAATTTGCTGCTCATAGATTAATTTCTAAAAAGTTTTGTATAAAGGTCATTATGATTTTGTTGTGCCATAGCTAAACCTACATTGCCAAAATAGATGTCATCAATTTCTTTGTCCATAATTTCTTTAGAAACTTTTGAAATTATTTCTAATAAGTCTTTCTGAATTAATTGTGCTTTTGTTGACCCAATTGGAATAATTCTTAATGCAGCATTAAGTTGGTTTGCACTCCACGCATAGAAGAAATTCTCAACCATTTCTAACTTCGTAATTTCAAAACAATAACAAGCCCAACTCCACGCTAATGACCAGGACCTTTTTTTATTATTTTCATATAGATATTCAAATCCAAATTCTTTGGTTAAATCAAAGAGAGATTTTGCCATTTGAATTTGTTGTTCTCTCATTTCGAGAGAGTCCTTTGATGAGAGGATCCATTTATCCAAACTCATTAGCTTTTGTAAATTTACATTTAAATTTTTGCGGTCGTTAATCTCATTGAAAATATCAAAAAAATCTACTAAAAGTCTTGCATCTAGTCTTATCTGACCAATTTTTAATTCACTTATGATTAAGTCTTTTACCGAATTTGAATCTGTTAAATTTTTATTATTAAGATAACTCTCCATTCCCTCAGAGTAACAAAATCCTCCAACTGGTAAGTTGGGACTTATTAATAAATATTTTAATAAGTGACTTTTACTCATGACTATGAGCCCCTCTTTCGGGAAAAAACTTTTTTTTCTTATTTTTTACATCAACTTTAAAATTAAGAAGCATATTTTTAATAACATAATCACTTTTTGTTAGAAGTATTTCTTTTTCAATTTCTACTTCTACATGCCTATTTCCTAGATGATAAGCAGTCTTAATAAGTTCAATTTTGGAATTTGAACTTATTTCAATTAAATCTTCTGTTTTAGCAATTATCTCTACATAATAATTGGATTTATTAGTTGAAAGGATATCTCCATCTTTTAATTTGCCTTTTCTAGGTAATTGTAAGATTATTTCTTGATCACAATCAGTTAATCTTTTACCTCTTAAGATTCTTCTTTCATCAGAACTTAATGTAAGTTTTAAAAATAAACCTAATTTCGGTTTTTCCTTAATCCAATCAGTTACAACAATTTGTTTATTCATTTTCATAATCAAAATTTTTAGTTACTTTAATTTAGTGATTAAAGAAAACAATTTATGATTAAATCTTCATGGGAAGGTAATTGTTTCTTGAATTTTTTCAATAATAAAGCAAGTTTAGGAAATGTTGATAAAACAATCTTTAAATCTAAATCAACTTCCCCTTATAAGTTATTAAAGTCTACTCATGATCAAGAGGGCAGATGCATTTTGCCTGTTCTTCATACTGCAGGGGGATTGGTAGGAGGTGATTTACTCGACTTTAAGGTAAATCTTGAAAAAAACTCTAAGGTTTTGTTGACGACTTCTTCAGCTCAGAAAGTATATGGATCAGTTGGAAGATCCAAAATAAATCCAAAAGGAAGTTTTTCAAAGCAAAAGAATCTCATAAACATTCTTGAGAATTCTCATTTAGAGTATCTTCCTCAAGAAACAATCATCTTTGCAAATGGTTTATATGAGCAAATTTTTAAAGTATCTATTTCAGAAACTTCAAGTTTTTTATTTACTGATTTAATAAGACTTGGAAGATCTTCTTCTGGAGAATCTATTGAGAGAGGAGTTTTTAGGTCTAAATTAGAAATTATGAGAAATAATGATTTACTTGATGATTGGGAATATGTTGATCAGATTGAATTATCTAAGGCAAGTTTTGTGG
>CACBGC010000024.1 GCA_902538695.1 uncultured Synechococcaceae cyanobacterium
ATTTTTTTTAACTTTGTTTGAATTTTTTGCCATTTTAGTTATAAAAAATCTTTCTACTCAGAACATTTGCAATTAACCTTTTATTATGGCAATAATTTCTTCCAATATAGACGATAATGAATTTTCTTTTCGTAAAAAAGAACTTAAGCTAGTTGATTCAAAAATCATTCCTGAAGAAAAGAGAAATAATAATTTAAATTTAGCCCGGCCTCTTACTTTAAAAGAATTTATTGGCCAAGAACAACTTAAATCCTCTTTAAGAATAGCTATAGATGCTTCAATTCTTAGAAAAGAACCCTTGGAACATACTCTTTTATATGGACAGCCTGGTCTAGGTAAGACTACTCTTGCTTTTTTAATAGCCAATGAATTGAATACAAAATGTAGGATAGCGAATGCACCATCAATTGAAAGACCAAGAGATATTATAGGGTTACTTCTTGGATTAAAAGAAGGTGAAGTACTATTTATCGATGAGATACATCGCTTAAATTCTTTAACTGAAGAGTTGTTATATTCAGCAATGGAGGATTTTAGACTCGACTTAACTATGGGAGCTAATAGAGGAGCCCGTTGCAGAACAATTAATCTTCCTAGGTTTACTCTAGTTGGCGCGACAACTAAATTAGCTTCAATAAGTGCACCTCTTAGAGATAGATTTGGGATATCTCAGAAAATTGAATTCTATACTTGTGATGAATTAAAACAAATTATTGTTAATTTTTCCCGATTAATAAACATCAATTTAGATGATGATGCATCTTATGATTTAGCAAAGATATCTCGAGGGACTCCAAGAATTGCTTTAAGATTATTAAGACGAGTAAGAGATTATGCTCAAGTTATTATGAAAACTAATAATATCTCAGTGAACTTAATAAAAAAAGCTTTAAATTCTAACCAAATAGACGAAAAAGGATTGGATTCTTTAGATAGACACTATTTATCTTTTCTTAACCAAAACAATAATATTCCAATTGGCCTTGATTCAATTGCAGCTGGGTTGGGTGATGATTCTTCAATGTTAGAATTTGTAGTTGAGCCATATCTCATCAAAATTGGCTTTCTTACGAGAACTCCTCGAGGAAGATTGCTTACTGCTTTAGGAAAAAAGTACATTGATTCAAAAGATGATAACTTTTCAAAAACTTAAGGTTTGTTTTTTATTAATTTTTATTTTTTTGAATATTGTTTATATTTCACCATGCTATTCATTATCTTTGAGAGAGGATTTGTTTAAAAATGCATTAGATCTTAGTTCAGGAGGAAAATTTAATCTCGCTTTACAAGAATGGAATCAATATCTTGATTCTTATCCTGACGATGCTGCGGGTTTTAGCAATAGAGGAAATATAAGGCTTGTTATAGGAGATGTAAAAGGATCAATAGATGACCAAAATAAGGCAATAAGTTTGAATCCTAGTGAAATAGATCCTTACATTAACAGGGGGATAGCTGAGGAAGCATTGGGTTTATGGTCGCAAGCGAAAAAAGATTATATGGTTGTTATTTCCCAAGATAGTAAAAATTTTTCTGCATTATATAATTTGGCTAATGTAGAGGGATCTACATCCCATTGGGATAAAGCAAGAGATTTATTCTCAAAAGCTGCCTTATATAATCCTGGATTTGCCATGGCTAGATCAAGTTTGGCGTTAGCAGATTTCCAGTTGGGGAATATGGATGAAGCTGAAAAAGAATTAAAAAAATTAATTAGACGTTATCCAACTTTTGTAGATGCTAGGGCAGCTTTAACAGCTTTGAATTGGTCTAAGGGTGAATCTGGGAAGGCAGAGAGTAATTGGATAGCTGTAACTGAATTAGATCCTAGATATAGTGATGAAGAATGGTTAAGAAAAATAAGAAGATGGCCTCCACAACCAATTAAAGATTTAATGAATTTTATCGATTTAAAATAAGTTATGAATAGAGAGCAGTTATATAAAAAAATTGATTCTTTCAATAATGAACTTATTAACTTAAGAAGACATATCCATGAACACCCGGAATTAAGTGGACTTGAAAATCAAACAGCGATATTGATCAGTGGTTTTTTAAGAGATATTGGTTGGAATGTTAGAGAATCTATTGGTAGGACTGGAGTTATAGCTGATTTTGGCCCCCTAGATAAAGGTATTATAGGGTTAAGAGTGGATATGGATGCTTTGCCAATATTTGAGGAAACTAAATTAAGTTTTTCTTCAAAAGTAGATGGTGTTATGCATGCCTGTGGTCACGATTTGCATATTTCGATTGGATTGGGTGTGGCAAAAATTATTAAGGATTTAAAACTAAATTACGGTACTCGTATAATTTTTCAGCCTGCTGAAGAAATTGCAAGTGGAGCTAGATGGATGATTAAGGATGGTGCAACTAATGGTTTAACTCAAATTTTGGGAGTTCATGTCTACCCCGATTTATCCGTAGGGACTATTGGCATTAAAGAGGGAAGTTTAACGGCAGCTGCTGGAGAAATTAAAGTTGAGATTAAAGGAAAATCAGGCCATGGTGCCCGACCCCATGAAGGAGTTGATGCTATTTGGGTGGCCGCAAAAGTTATCTCTGGAATTCAAGAATCAATAACACGGAAGTTAGATCCTCTTGATCCAGTAGTAATAACTTTTGGTAAAATAAATGGTGGAAATGCATTCAATGTTATCTCAGAAAAGGTTAATTTAATTGGTACTGTTAGATGCACTAATCGTAAAGTATTTGCGAATATTGGTAATTGGCTCAATGAAAACATCACTTCTTTAGCTAATAGTTGCGGAGCTGAAGCGAAAGTAATATTTAGAGAAATTACTCCGCCAGTTAATAACAATTCTGAAATTAATAGAGTCCTTAGAGAATCGGGAATTAAGGTTTTGGGTCAAGAAAATGTGATCGAATTACAAAAACCATCATTAGGAGCTGAGGATTTCGCTGAATTCTTAAATGATATTCCAGGAGCTATGTTTAGGCTTGGGGTATCTAGTTCTAATGGATGTGCTCCTCTTCATAGTTCTAAATTTGATCCGGATGAAAGAGCTATTGCTGTTGGAATTAAAGTTATAACAGAATCCATAGTAAAATTAAATAATGAAAAAATTAATACTATTGGTAAATGAAAATTAATAAAGGATTTATTTTATCTTTTGTGGCTCCTTTTATGATTCTCATATCTGCTATCGGATTGATATTTAGGGATAATTCTAGGAAGATTTTTTATTTCCCTATTGGCTTAATGGGTATTGTAATTATTTTGGAGAGGGGTGTTACCAGACAATTGGATAGAAAAAATATTTTACAAAAGATCAAGTCTTATCAAAAAGTTAAATAAAATAATTTTATTTATTTTCGCGCAATATGAGATGACTATTTTTTAGAAAAGAGCTATTAATAAAATAAATACTAGGGGTGCTAAGAAATTTAACTTAGCTGAGATCATACCCTTTGAACCTGAATCATTAATTTTGATGCAGGGAAGTGGAGATTTGATCAAACTTTAGTAATAACACTTTTAAAAATTAGGAAATTATGAGAAGTTCTTGGATTAAGCCTCGCCTTGGGAAAGACAATGTAACTCAGATGAACTTTGCGAGAAATGGATATATCACTGAAGAAATGGATTTTGTTGCTAAAAGAGAGAATCTACCTTCTTCTTTAATAATGGAGGAAGTTGCAAGAGGAAGATTAATTATTCCAGCTAATATTAATCATTTGAATCTTGAGCCAATGTCTATAGGTATTGCTTCTAGATGCAAGGTTAATGCTAATATTGGTGCTTCCCCTAATGCAAGTGATATCAATGAAGAAGTAGAAAAACTCAAACTAGCTGTTAAATATGGTGCTGATACGGTTATGGATCTTTCTACTGGAGGAGTAAATTTAGATGAAGTGAGGCAAGCAATTATTCAAGAATCTCCGGTTCCCATAGGAACTGTCCCTGTTTATCAAGCTTTAGAAAGTGTGCATGGTTCAATAGATAGATTAACTGAAGACGATTTTCTTCATATTATTGAAAAACATTGTCAGCAGGGCGTAGATTATCAAACTATTCATGCCGGTTTATTAATAGAGCATTTGCCAAAAGTTAAAGGAAGAATTACTGGAATTGTCAGTAGAGGGGGAGGTATTTTAGCTCAATGGATGTTACATCATTTTAAACAAAACCCTCTCTATACAAGGTTTGATGATATTTGTGAGATTTTCAAGAAATATGATTGTACTTTTTCTCTAGGTGATTCACTAAGGCCTGGATGTTTGCATGATGCTTCTGATGATGCTCAGCTAGCTGAATTGAAGACCTTAGGCGAGCTTACTCGAAGAGCATGGGAACATAATGTTCAAGTAATGGTTGAGGGTCCTGGTCATGTACCTATGGACCAAATTGAGTTTAATGTGAGAAAGCAAATGGAAGAATGTTCAGAAGCTCCTTTTTATGTACTTGGGCCATTAGTAACAGATATTTCTCCTGGTTATGACCATATATCAAGTGCTATTGGGGCAGCGATGGCAGGGTGGTATGGAACTTCTATGTTATGCTATGTAACCCCAAAAGAACATCTAGGTCTCCCAAATGCAGAAGATGTACGCGAAGGATTAATTGCTTATAAAATAGCAGCTCACGCGGCTGATATAGCAAGACATAGGGCTGGCGCTCGCGATCGAGATGATGAACTTAGTCATGCAAGGTACAACTTTGATTGGAATAAACAATTTGAACTTTCATTAGATCCAGAAAGGGCAAAGCAGTACCATGATGAGACACTACCTGAAGAAATTTTTAAAAAGGCCGAGTTTTGTTCAATGTGTGGTCCAAAACATTGTCCAATGAATTCGAAGATTTCAGATGAATCTCTTGATCAGTTAAAAAATAAACTCGAAGAATGTAATACTTCGACGTAGTTATTAATTACTAGTTATTAGTTATTAGTTATAGAATTTCCTTCGTCTTATTAACTACGTTTTCGACTGTAAATCCAAAATTTTTCATACATTCTCCACCTGGTGCAGATGCCCCAAATCTGTCCATAGTAATACAAATCCCATCAAAACCTGTATATTTATGCCAACCAAATGAATGGGCAGCTTCTACTACAACTCTCTTTTTCACACTACTAGGTAAAACACTTTCTTTGTAAGATTCTTCTTGCTCTTCGAAAAGTTCTACACAAGGCATAGAAACAACTCTAATTTTTTTACCTAAGCTTGTAATTTTCTTACTTGCTTCAATGCAAAGGTTTAGTTCGCTTCCAGTACCAATAAATATTAGATCTGGTGTTCCTTCACAATCAGAAACTACATATCCTCCTAGTGCAACTTTGTCGATCGAAGTATTTTCTTGATTTGGCATACCTTGTCTACTTAGACAAAGGGCAGAAGGTCTTTTTCGATTTTGAATAGCAAGCTTATAAGCTCCACTTGTCTCATTTCCATCTCCTGGCCTGAAAACTAGCATGTTAGGCATAGCACGAAGAGAAGGTATAGTTTCAATAGGTTGATGTGTTGGGCCGTCTTCTCCTACACCAATAGAATCATGGGTTAATACATAGATCACTCCTAGTTCGCTGAGTGCCGACAGCCTCATTGAACCTCTCATATAATCGGCGAAAACAAGGAAGGTTCCACCATAAGGGATAAGCCCGCTATTGTGATAGGCAATTCCATTTAGTACAGCTGCCATTGCATGTTCTCGTACACCAAAGTGTAAATATCTTTTTTCAGGACTATGAGCCTGGAATGATCCGTTTTCTCCCTTGATATCTGTGTAATTAGAGTGAGTTAAATCTGCGGATCCACCAATTAATTCAGGTAGGTTAGGTCCTAAAGCACCCAAGCATATTTGTGAATGCTTTCTGGTGGCCAACCCTTTATCATTAGGTGTATAAGAAGGGAGGTCTGAGTCCCAATTCTCAGGTAATTGGCCTTTTAACATTCTGTTTAACTCTGCTCCTTCAGAGGGATATTTTTTTTGATATTCTTCAAATTTAGAATCCCATTCTTTCTCTAAGTTTTCGCCTTTGTTTATTGATTTTCTAAAATGAGCATATACTTCATCTGGTATTTCAAATGGAGGATATTCCCAATTAAGAAACTCTCTAGTTAATTCAGCTTCTTCTTCTCCAACTGCTGCACCATGAATTCCAGCAGTATCTGATTTATTGGGCGAACCATAACCTATGGTTGTAGAAATTTTTATGATTGAAGGTTTGTCTGTAATTAATTTTGCTTTTTCGATCGCTGCAGTTATTCCTTTAACATCATGATTCCCATCTTCAACATGTTGTACATGCCATCCATAAGCTTCGTATCTTTTTAAAACATCTTCTGTAAAAGAAACGTCAGTTCGCCCATCAATTGTAATTTGATTATCGTCATAGAGTGCAATTAATTTTCCAAGCTTAAGGTGACCAGCTAATGAGCAGGCCTCTGATGCGATACCTTCTTGATTACAGCCATCACCCATTATTACGTAAGTATAGTGATCAACGATATTGCAATTAGGCTTGTTAAATTTAGCTGCCAAGTGAGCTTCAGCAATTGCTAAACCTACTGCATTAGAAATTCCAGCTCCAAGAGGTCCAGCTGTAACCTCAACTCCTTCAGTTTCGAATGTTTCGGGGTGTCCAGGAGTTTTTGATCCCCATTGTCTAAATTCTTTAATATCTTCTATGGATACTGATTTGTATCCTGTCAAATGAAGCAAAGAATATAACAACATACACCCATGACCAGCCGATAATACAAAACGGTCCCTATTGAACCATCCTGGATTGTTAGGGTTGTGATTAAGTATGTTTTGCCATAATGCATAACCCATAGGAGCACACCCCATTGGTAATCCTGGATGTCCACTATTAGATTTATTTACTGCATCTACAGCAAGCATTCTTATACTATTTACACAAAGAGATTCTAATGAAACAGATGCAGCGACCATTGTTTTAAATAAGTTAAGTTGGAAATACAGAATTGGTAGTTTTTAATGTATTTTGCTGAAAGCAAGGCAAACATTGTGACCACCAAAGCCGAAAGAATTTGAAAGAGCTACTCCTACTTGAGCTTCTCTTGCATTATTTGGTACATAATCAAGATCACATTCAGGATCTGGATTGACGTAGTTAATTGTAGGAGGGATAAAATTATGTGTCAAAGAAAGTATACAAGCTACTGCTTCTATACCTCCTGAGCCTCCAAGCAGATGACCAGTCATCGACTTAGTTGAGCTTACAGGAATGAGGTAAGATCTGTCTTTAAATATAGATTTAATTGCAGAAGTTTCATTTTTGTCATTAGCTGATGTACTCGTTCCATGAGCATTTATGTAATCAACTTTTTCAAGGCTAAGAGAAGCGTCTTCAATTGCTAGTTTTATAGCTTCAGCCCCTCCAACCCCGCCTGGAGATGGAGCAGTAATATGATGAGCATCACATGTTGTTCCATATCCAATTATTTCTGCATAAATTCTTGCATTTCTTTTTTGTGCATTTTCTAAAGTCTCTAAAACAAGAATTCCAGATCCCTCTCCAATAACAAATCCATCTCTTTCTGCATCAAAAGGCCTGCTAGCAGTTGCAGGACTTTCATTTCTGAAAGAAAGAGCTTTGGCACTTGCAAAACCAGCTACTCCAAGAGGTGTAATACTTGCTTCTGCTCCTCCACAGATCATTGCATCTGCCTTTCCAAGTTGAAGTAATCTAAAAGAATCACCAATTGCATTGGACCCGGCAGCACAAGCCGTTGAAACAGAGGAACTAGGTCCTTTTGCACCCAAAGCTATAGCCGCCAATCCAGTTGCCATATTTGGAATCATCATTGGGACTGTAAATGGACTTACTCTTTTAGGTCCTTTGTTACAGAGAATTTGAGCTTGACTTTCCATAGTTAGTAAGCCTCCAACACCAGAGCCAATAATCACTCCAATTCTTGATGAATTAGCTTCATTAATTTCAAGTCCAGAATCATTAAAGGCTTGCTTTGCGGCAATAACTCCAAATTTGGAAAAACGATCCCATCTTTTGGATTCTTTAGCTTCAATAAAATTTTCAGATTGAAGATTTTTTACTTCTGCCGCAAATTTACAAGGATGTTGTTCGGGATTAAAGAGAGTAATATCTGATACCCCATTAGTACCTTTTTGCAGACCAACTAAATATTCATCAATATTATTACCAATTGGAGTTACTGCTCCGATACCGGTAATAACTACTCGATGGAAATTTGGCATCCTTTACTAACCTTTTTTTTCTTCGATGAATTTTACTGCATCGCCAACAGTTGCAATTCCTTCAGCTGCTTCATCAGGGATTTCAATATCAAATGCTTCTTCAAGAGCCATTACTAATTCAACGGTATCTAAAGAGTCTGCGCCTAAATCATTTTGGAAATTTGAATCTGATTTGACCTCACCTGCTTCAACACTTAATTGTTCTGAAACAATAGAACAAACTTTTTCGAGGATTTCTTGTGACATAGTTTATGGAAATTACTAATTATCTTTATGATTTTATGCCCTAGAGTTAACAAGAGTGAAGCATATCTTAATTTTTTTAATTTCTTTGTAAGACAATAGTATTATAAAACGAGGTTCAAAAGACAATTTTTACATGTCACACGCAGTTAAAATTTATGACACTTGCATTGGATGTACCCAATGTGTAAGGGCTTGCCCACTTGATGTTTTAGAGATGGTTCCATGGGATGGCTGCAAAGCTGGCCAAATTGCGTCATCCCCAAGAACTGAAGATTGTGTAGGTTGCAAAAGATGCGAAACTGCCTGTCCGACGGATTTCTTGAGTATTCGTGTTTATTTGGGAGATGAAACTTCTAGGAGTATGGGCTTGGCATACTAACTTATATAGTGCAGTTTTAAGAGAGTCCATGATTTAAAAATACTTATTTTTTTTCAAATATAATTGAAAAAAAATTTCGTATGTGTGGAATAGTTGCTGTAACAGGTTATAAACAGGCTTTACCATTATTGATTAATGGGCTAGAAAAACTCGAATATAGAGGATATGATTCCGCAGGTATTGCAATAATCAATCCTGAAACGAATAATATTATTTGTAACAAAGCAGAGGGAAAACTAAAGAACTTAATAAATAAACTTAATGATGAGAATATTCCAGGCACCGTTGGTATAGGTCATACTAGATGGGCAACTCATGGAAAACCTGAGTTTAGAAATGCCCATCCTCATATCGATGGCTCAGGAACAATAGCGGTTGTTCAAAATGGTATTATTGAAAATTTCCAAGATTTAAAGAATAAATTAGAGAAAGAGGGTGTTATTTTCAATTCTGATACAGATACTGAGGTAATTCCTCATCTAATTAAAAGAGAGTTAGATACATTAAGTAAACTTAACCTTGAGAATAATGGCTCAACATTGTTAGTGGCTGTTAGGAATGTAATATCTGATTTGGAAGGATCTTATGCCTTAGCCGTTCTATGGTCTGACGCTCCAACCTCTTTGGTAGTAGCAAGAAGACAAGCACCCTTGATTATTGGTTTGGGCGAAGGAGAATTTATTTGTGCAAGTGATACTCCAGCTATTGCAAATTTTACAAATATTATTTTGCCTATGGAGGATGAAGAAATAGCTTTGTTAACTCCTCTTGGAATTGAAATATATGACACAAATAATGAGAGACAATATCGAAATCCAGTTTCACTAAAAGTCTCAGAGCAAATAATGGATAAAATGAATTTTAAACACTATATGTTGAAGGAGATATATGATCAGCCACAGACTGCAAAAAACTGGTTGGAAAATTATTTAATTCAAAACTCTGAAGAGGATCGATATCAAATTAATTATCCATTTGATACGAGTTTTTTTGAATCAATAGAAAGAATTGAAATTATCGCTTGTGGTACAAGTAAACATGCTGCAATGGTGGGTAGTTTTTTACTAGAACAATTTTCAGGTATCCCTACAAATGTCTTTTACGCAAGTGAATTTCGATATTCACCACCTCCATTGTTGCCAAATACATTAACTATTGGTGTCACTCAATCTGGAGAAACTGCTGATACAATTGCAGCTATTGATATGGAAATTAAAAGACGGTCTTCGATTGAAGATAAAAGTTTTAAACCTAATCTTATTGCAATAACAAATAGAAAAGAGAGCTCAATAGGAAGACTGGTTTCAAATATAATTGATACTTGTGCAGGAATAGAAGTGGGAGTTGCAGCAACAAAAACTTTTTTTGCTCAATTACTTTCTTTTTATGGATTAGCAATTAAATTTGCCGAAATAAACGGGAGTCAAAGCTTTGATGAAATAAATAATTTAATAACTGAACTTAAAAAACTACCTACATTAATAGAAAATCTTCTAGAGCAACATAATAAATCTTCAGAAAAGCTAGCACATGATTTTTTTAATATTAAAGATGTTATTTTTTTAGGAAGGGGTATAAATTATCCTATTGCTCTTGAAGGAGCGTTAAAACTCAAAGAAATTAGTTACATACATGCGGCTGGATATCCAGCTGGTGAGATGAAACATGGTCCAATAGCTTTGTTAGATAAAAAAGTCCCCGTAATTTCTATTGCTTCTCCTGGTGAAGTTTTCGATAAAGTTATCAGTAATGCTCAAGAAGCAAAAGCTAGAGATTCATTTTTGATTGGTATTGCCCCTGAATGTAATGGAACTGAAATTTTTGATTATTTAATGAAAGTTCCTTCCCCGAATGAATTGATTTCACCTTTGCTTAACATTGTTCCTTTACAATTATTGAGTTACCATATTGCAGCTCATAGAGGACTTGACGTCGATCAACCAAGAAATTTAGCTAAAAGTGTAACTGTGGAATAATAAGTTTTTATTTTTTTATAGCTCTAAAAGTCCATTTGGAGGTTTGATGATTAGAAAATTATTTTTTATATCTACTAATGGGACTATTTCTGTAACAAATGGTATAAAAACTTCTTTTTGATTTTTAAATAGTTCGATAAGAAGTAAATTATTTTTCTCATTTAATAAATTGATAACTTTTCCAATTGTTTTTAATTCATCATTTTCTAAAGTCTTGACTTCCAGATTTATAAGTTCCAACAAGTGGAATTCTTCCTTTTTTAATTTGGGTAATTTATCGGTTTTTACAAGAATTTTAAATTTTTTTAGTTGCTCTGCATGATTTCTTGTATTTATTCCTTTGAGCTTAACAATAAAGGTTGCCTTACCAGGCTGTTTGAAACCAGATATAAGTTCTATTTTTGAAGGAAGCTCATTTTCTTTTTGCAACCATCTTATTCCCGGATTTAAAAACCTCTCTTCAAAATCACTTAGAGATTTAACCTTTACCTGTCCACTAATGCCATGACATGATGTTATCAATCCAACAGTTAACCATTCATTTTTATTTATCATATATTGTATTAGAAAGAGTTTTTTATGGAATTGTCGACTAAACCTATACTTCCTGGTGCTTTTGTTGTTGTAAAAGACACCAAATCTATATACAGAGGATATAAAGGGTTTGTACAAAGAGTTACAAAAAAAAGAGCAGCGGTTCTCTTTGAAGGGGGTAATTGGGATAAACTCATAACTTTTCAACTAACAAACTTAGAAATAGTATAAAAATTAGATTTTACCTATAGATATAAATTTTTCTATCAAGACCCTAGCTGCATTTGTTTCTGCTTGTTTATGGGACTTACCAAAAGCTGATGACTCTTTTAATCCTTTGATAAATATATCGCAAGAAAATCTTTCAGGGTCCCCATTTTTCTTAGATATTTCAATTATTTTATAGACTGGCAAATCTAAGCCTTTGCTTTGACACCACTCTTGCAACACTGTCTTGGATTTGAAT
>CACBGC010000025.1 GCA_902538695.1 uncultured Synechococcaceae cyanobacterium
TCTAATATTGCGCTGGCAGATCTTTGCTGTCCTGTGAAAAAAAGAAGTAGATTTGACTCTAAATCTTCAAGAGTATCTGAGGAGATGGGCATTGGATTAATAGAAACCTCTCCAGATCTATCGATTTCAAAACAATTTAAACCCCCAAAAGCTGCAATATATTGATCTTGTTTACCAACTGGTTCTTTTAATCTCTCTATTTCAATTTTGCATGCCATTTCCGCAATTTCTTTCTGCGATGGGTATTTTTTGTAGAACCCCGAAAGTGATTTTAATAAGGCAATGGTAAAAGATCCTGATGAACCCAATCCTGTTCCAGATGGGACATCAGCAAATGAATTTATTTCGATTGGTTTATCTGGATTATCGGAATACTCCAATATTGTTTCTTTTATAAGTTTATTTTGAATATCAAGAACGTTCTTAACCTCTTCAAATTTTGAATACTTTAATAAAATTTTATTAAAGAAGGGCTTTGAAACAGATACGTATGTATACTTATTAATTGCAGCTGATATAAAAAAACCTCCAAACTTTGAATAATAAGATGGTAAATCTGTACCTCCTCCTCCTAAAGAAATTCTTAATGGAGCTCTAGATATAAACATTTAAAATATATAGTAAGACAAAACACATTTATTTAATAATATAGTTTAATTAGTCGTAAATATAAAAAAAAATTTTAATTTTTAGAAAATTTAATAAACAATTTTAAGCAGTAATTTATCCATCAAAATCAATAATATTTTCTCCAATAATTTAATATTTTTCCAGCTGTATTTTTTAACGTAATTTTATTCTGCCAACCTAAAGATTTTAGTTTTGATGGGTCTCCAATACGAATTGATTCATCAACTTTTCTGTATTTTTTCTTATCTATCTGAGTGTTAATTTTACATTTTGCAAGATCACAAAATTGATCTAATAAATCCTTAATTTTTATTCCATTCCCTGAACAAATATTATAAACCTCTCCAATTTTCCCTGACTCAGATAATATCAATAAAGCATCTAAGCAATCTTCAATATCCACAAAATCTCTCACTGAGTTAAGATTACCGTGTGTCAAGATTTGAGATTTTTGGTTTTCAATTTCAACAATTTTTCTGGCGAAGTCAGAACTTGCATCACCAATTTTGCGTGGACCAATAATAAAGAAGGGCCTTGTGTATATAACATTTAGATTATTTGTTCTACTAAATAGTCTTGTTAAGTAATAATCAGTTAATTTGCTTATTCCATAAATACTATTTGGTTCTAGAGGATAAGTTTCATTAATAATTTCTTTTTGATTTAATTGCGCATATTCAGCACTCGATCCAGTAATGAGAACTAAAGAATTTGGACATATTTCTGAAATAGATGCCAATAAATTATATGTTCCCTCAATATTTACACGAAATGTTTTTTTTGCATCGGTCCATGATACTGTTGGCAAACTTTGTGCAGCGAAATGAAAAATCCTTTCAGGTTGAAAATCAGAAATACTATTTGATATAAAATCATAATCGGTTATGTCTCCATAATTGAAAACAAAATTACCATTAAGGGAACTTAAAAGATCATTTGGCTTTCGAGCTATTAAACAAACATCATCTCCAATTGAAGATAGCTTTTCTGCTAAATGACTTCCAATTAATCCATTAGCACCAGTTATCAAACTTCGCATTACTTTTTTTAATTGATATTAGAGTAATATTGATTTCTTTTTTGTCGCGGACTCATAAGACGCTAAAGCTATTTTCATTACTGCTAGTCCATCTTCGCCATTACCTATTGGTTGGCGATTATTAATAATTGCATCATGAAATTCTAACCACTCTTCTTCCCATGAAATATCACCTCTTCTAAATTCTGTAATTGAATTTGCAAAAGGGCCTGTGAAATCTCTTTTGCCAAGAATTAATTTTTCAACTCCATAACTAGAACCCAAGCCTTCTATTTTTATATAACCTTCTTCACCATAGACTTCAAATTCAAAATGATTTTTCCATTGAGTTAAAGTTGTATGCAGACTAGCAGTCGCCCCAGACTTTGCCTCAAATATTGCCATACCTCCTTCATCAAGTGGCTGCTCTTTAAAAAACAAACGAGAAGTTATACAAGATACAGATTTTAAATCTCCTAGATACCATCTGAAAAGGTCAATAGCATGACTCCCTTGCTCAATAAATTGACCTCCCGCAGCTTGATTAGGATCTGCTCTCCACTCTTTTTGATAATCTGGCCTCCCACAAATTCCATATATACATCTTGAGAATAATGGTTTTCCAATTATTCCTTGATCAACCAGCCGTTTACCCTCATTAATAGCTGGATGATGTCTGTGATTAAACCCACATTTAAGAATTACCCCTTTTTTGTTGGCGACATTCACCATCTCTTCAGACTCTGATATTTCTTTTGTAAGTGGTTTTTCGCATAGAACATGCTTACCGGTATTCATGGCCGCAATACTTATTTCAGCATGGACATGTGGCGGAGTACAAACAATTACGGCATCTATGTCTTTTCTTAAAACGACATCCTTCCAATTTTCTGATGCCTCGCAATTAAATTTTTTGGCCATTGCTTTTGCATCAGAAAAGTCTTTACTTGCAATAACCTTTAACTCTGAATTTTTAGAGTTTATTAAAACTGGAGCTCTACGCTTGCACATTAATCCTGCTCCAATAATTGCTGTATTCATTATTATGGGAAATTTATGCTTTTGATTCTAATCCTCTTCCGATACAAAAATATTTATAACCAATGGAAGTTAATTCTTTATAATCAAACATATTATTGCAATCTATAATTATCTTATTCGAAACTTTATTCTTGAAGATCTCCCAATCGATATTTTTATACTCATTCCATCCAGTCATTATCGCTATTGCTTCTGTCTCGAGTAAAGCTTCATCTATATTTCTGAAGAAATCAAAACCAGAAAATTCGGCTAATTCCTTCTCATCAGCTTTAGGATCATGAGCTTTAATTTTAGCACCTTGCATGTGTAATTCTTTTATAGTTTCTAAAGCAACTGACCTTCTTAAAGTACTTGTTTCAGGTTTATAAGTAATTCCTAAAATTGTGATAGTTTTATTTTTAACATTCTCGAAAATTGTATTGATTTTTCTCACAACAAATTGATTTTGATATACGTTTGTTTTCCATAGGCCATCTAATAAATTAGTATCAATTTGATGAATATCCCCTATATCTCTAAGAGTCTGAACATCTCTTGCTAAAGTCCCTCCTGAAAAACCCATTCCTGGTCTTAACATAGCTTTTGAACTTATCCTTGGTTCTATTCGAAGTGCTTTAGCCACCTGAAATCCATCTGCACCTATCTTGTCGCAAATCATTCCTAATTCATTAGCAAAAGTTATTGTTGTCGCTAAATAACTATTTAAAGCATGCTTACAAAATTCGGCGGTTGTAAGATTAACTCTAAGCCATTCAACATTAAGAGGTTTTAATAATTTTTCAAGGCGATCAAGAGCATATTTATCATCTGATCCCATTACAGGTAAAGCAGGATTGAAAAATAATTTTATAGCTTCACCTAATCGTAAATTTTCTGGTGAATAAACAATTGATATATCAATTAAAGGGTTTTTAATTTTGATCTTCCTTATTAATTCTTGACTAGTACCAACTGGAACCTGAGAAGTATTATAAATTATACAATTATTTTTTAATGCTTCAGCAAAACACTCAACTGCATTAAATATCTCTGAGAGGTCTGTCTTATCATTTTCATCGACTTTTGTATCGAACATTAGGAAAACAAAATCCTTTTCAGCAACTCCTTTTGAAAGATCTGAAGTAAATTTAAGTCGATTGCTTTTTATTCCTTTCTTAATTAAATCTTCTAAACCCGGTTCAAAAATATGAACTAAACCCTTGGATAGATCATTTATTTTATTTTTATCAATATCTGCTGCGGTCACATGAAAACCCAGGTCTGCTAGACAAGCCGCAGCTACAAGACCTTGATGCCATAAGCCTAATACAGCGATTTTTTCTCGAGACATTTCAGTCATTTAGGTACCAAATTGCCCTATATTCCATTTGGCTTTCCCAAGCATTCTTTTAGTAGCTATTCTTACCGCATAATCAGAATGAAATCTTGATGCCCAGCCTAGTTTTTTAATTTTGTCTACAGTGATATGAACTTTAGGTTGATCTCCAGGCCAAGCTCTACGGGTGCCTTCAATTTTTATTTTTGCATTTTCGTAACCAAGTTCCTCTTTTACTATTTCGGCAATTTTAGTCACCTTTGTTACAGTGTCTGTCCCAAGATTAAAAACGTCACATGGATATTCTTCAGACAATTTTATGTTTCTAAAGGCCCATCCCATCCCATCTATGCATTCCTCTACAAGGAAATAATTCTTTTCTTGTGATCCATCCCCTCTAATAAGAAGCTCTTTTGGGTTACTTTGAAGTTTGTTAATAAAATCAAAGATTACACCATGAGTCATCCGTGCTCCAATTACATTTCCAAATCTAAACATCCATCCGCGAATGCCATATAGATGCGAATAGGCAGATATAAAAGATTCACTGCCTATCTTTCCTGCTGCATATGTTGAAACTGGAAGTAAAGGGCCTCCCTTTTCTGAAGTTGCTATATCAATGCATAAGTCTCCATATACTGCGCCTGTTGAAGAAAAAATTATATTTTTTAAATTTAACCGTCTCATTGATTCCAGAACATTAAAAGTACCAATAACACAGTCTTTTAAATCTCTGGATGGCTTCTCTACACCCCCAATTATGTCAGTATTAGCTGCTAAATGCCAAATCAAATCATGGCCTTCCATATTTTCAATTAATGAATCAAGATCTGTAATATCAGCCTCAATAAAATTCATTCTTTGATTTGAAAAAAGTGAACTAATAAATTCTTTTTTGCCATTTGATAAATTATCAAAAACGGTTACTTCATAACCATCATTAATTAACCATTCTGCTATGTGGCTACCTATAAAACCAGCACCTCCAGTTATAAAAATTTTTTTTACAGTGTCTCCTAGTAAATTCATTACCTATTTAAAGTTAAATTGCAGAAGATTTTATATTACCTTTTTTTACATCAATCAAGATGGATTCGATTGCATCCTCTACAGCTTTATATGAGTCTAATTTATTCTCCCATCCTAAATCTCTTATTTTAGAAGTGTTTAATTTATAGTTAGGAACATCCGCTTTCCAGCCCCTTTTACCTCCTGTGAAGTTATATTGAACATTTTTTAAATCCATCTTCTTCACAATAAGATCTGCTATTTCTTTAACCGTTAATGAGTCAGAACTTCCAACATTAAATACATCATATCCAGAATTAAATTTCAATTCTAAAATTTTTAAAGCCTCAAGAATATCTGATATGTGTATGTAAGGTTTACTTTGATTTCCGTCACCAAAAATTTTGAGTTGTGTAGGATCATGAGATAATCTTCTTATAAAGTCATAAGCTACTCCATGAGTTTGCTGGGGGCCTACAACGTTTGCAAATCTTACTACAATCCCAGTTATCTCAAACATATAAGAATAAGCACTAATCAAAGATTCGCTAGAAAGTTTGCAACTTCCATAAGTAGAGATGGGAATCATCTCATCATAATTTTCAGGTATTGGGAAGTTAGGAACCTCGCCATAAACCCCACTTCCAGAAGTAAATAATATTTTTTTGATTTTATTTATTCTCATAGCTTCTAATACGTTATGAGTAAGATAAGTTCCGTTCCAAAAATCTATAGTTGGATCAACTGCTGCTGCTGCGATATCAGCATTAGAAGCAAAATGGTAAACAACATGATGACCCTTCATAGAATTGGTTAATCTTCCTAAATCTTTAACATCTCCATTAATTATTTCTAAACGCTTTTCTTTAATTTTCTCCCCTAAGGGGTATAATCTTCCATTACAGAAATTATCATATATGGTAACGTTAAATTCAGTATGATCCAATAAATAATTTGTTAGATGTCCGCCTATAAAACCTGCTCCTCCAGTTATAAAATAATTAATATTTTTTGTATTCAAAGTAAAAACAAATTTGTATCATCATAACAGATGTTTCGAATGTGTATAAGTTCTATAAAAAATAATTTTTTGCAATACTTTTGAAAAAGTTTTATATGTTAATCTAAATTTACTGAATAATAGTTTTAAATACTCATGAGAGATTTTATTAAAAATTATCTTGCCGAAGTTTCTGAAATTGCTAAAAAAATAAGTCAAGATGAAATTGAAAATGTTGCTAAAGAACTCATACAAACTCGAGATAATAATGGAAGGGTTTTTTTTATTGGGGTTGGTGGAAGTGCTGGGAATGCTTCCCATGCAGTTTGTGATCTTAGAAAACTCACTGGAATTGAATGTTATGCTCCGAGTGATAATGTATCTGAACTTACTGCCAGAACAAATGATGAAGGTTGGGAAACTATTTTTAGTGGATGGCTTAAGGTAAGTAAATTATGTTCTAAAGATTTAATATTTGTACTTTCAGTGGGTGGAGGCAGTCGAGAAAAATTTATAAGTCCAGGAATTGTTAATGCAATTGAGCTTGCGAAAGAAAGAGATGCAAGAGTGGTTGGAATAGTTGGCAAAGCTGAAGGTTTCACAAGAAAAGTAGCAGATGCTTCAATATTAGTTCCAATAGTAAACCCAGAATACATAACACCTCATTCAGAATCCTTCCAAACAGTATTGTGGCATCTTTTTGCAAGTCTTCCAAAGCTTAAAATTAATGCTACAAAATGGGAATCAGTTTCTTCTGAGGTCACTTTATAATTTTTAGAAAGCCTTATTTCTAAGTAATCTTAGACATCTTTTAGAAAGAAAAATTATTTAATCTTTTTAGATAATAGGCTTCAATAAATGAAAAGAATAAACTGTAGAATCATTAAATTTAATTTCTTTTCTTAATATCCCAAAAAATATCTGCACTACCTAAATCTACAGTTTCCCATACATTCTCTCCTTATCCTTCCAAAATCTAATTCTTATTTAATAATTTCTTCTTTAGCCGTTCTGAATTTGGTGATTTCCATTAATTTGCATTAAATAATTTTGCATTAACTAAATGATTTAAAAATGCTTTTTTGTCTCCAATATTTTTCTACCATCAAAACCTTCAGAATTTTTAAGTTTTTTTGATCGTTTTTTTGGCGAAGCTACATCAAAATATTCTTTTTTAATTTTTAAAAATAAATCTTTTCGATTTTTTTGGTTTAAGATTTTTTAAAAAATTTATTCGCTAAATCAACAAGTTTAGTTTGGTCATAAAATGTCTTAGATAATATATTACTTCTAATGTCTAAAAATTTTTTTTTAACTAACTAGCATTTTATTTGGCTATATCGTCAACTATTAACCTATATCTGGGTGATCATTAGAAAAGTGAGAATCGCTTTGAAAGACTGCTATCTAGGAGAAAATTAAGTGGAGCCAAGGGAACTCGAATCCCTGACCCCCTGCATGCCATGCAGGTGCTCTACCAACTGAGCTATGGCCCCAAGACAAATCTTTTCAAATTTTACCAATAGATTTAAGTGAACCTCATCAATCAAAGTTTCAAAGTTCTCATATGTTGACCATTACTTTCATAACTTATTCTGCGCATTAATCTGCGCAAGTTTAATTAATAAAAGATTTTGACCAACAGGGATGATGAGTTGATCCAAATTATGGACAAGAAACATTCTATTGTTTAATGACAAAGGATGGAGTACTAGAGGCATTTAGTTTGGCGAACAAAAATGCTAATTAACCCACATAATCGATGGTATCTAGGAAATGAAAACCTTTGCGAAACAATCATAACATCTCTAATAAATAAGAAGATTATTTTTTTAGCTAATTGATGCATATTATAGAGATCTGCTATTAATCGATAAGAATAAATTAACTGATCATTTTGAAGAGTTTCTGATATAAAAAAAAGGAGAAGTTTATTTATTAAATAATTAGAAAAATATCTTTAATAAAATTTTCCATATTCTAGAAAAAATGTATCAAACTTTTAATAAAGAAGAAATTAAAATAATATTTTTTAATTTAATAAACGGTTTAAAGAAAAATTTTTTTATTTGATATTCCAGCCGTAAAATCTCAATATTTGTGACAAAATTTAAATTTTTAAAAAAAAAGATATAACCAACAATCTATAAAATAAAGTATATAAAAAATTTTCTTATGAAATCTGGAATAATTTTTAATCTATCTATCATAACGGCAATATTTACGATATTTTTCATAATTTTCTATATCCCCCAACATATGGACGAGTATTTAATGTATAACTCGTTAGCATGCTTTCAAAAACAACAATCCATGAGTATTTATAGAGATGGATGCCATTTATATCCAGTAGTTCTTGGCGCATTAAAATATAGACTGTCTTACATTTATATTGGAATAAGTTCTTCTCTTTTTCTTCTTCCTTTTCAAAAATTATTTGATAGTATATGGACCCAATATTTTGTGGGCATATTAAGTTTAATTTTAATAAGTTTAGGTACAGCTAAAAGTTTTCGTATTAAACTTCAATATTTGCCCTTATCGTTATTATTCTTTCCAATAGTTTTTTCAATATTAAGAGATGGCGGACCTATAAGACTTTCATTAATTTGCATAAGCTGGTCTCCATACCTTTTCAGAAAATATCTTGAACAAAATGGAATAAAAAAAGTATTACTTTTCCTCTTAATTACACTATCTTGGATAATTAGTGTGGAGGATAAGCCTTTTTTTATATTTCTTATCCCTGGAACAATACTACTAATGTTTTCTTCATTGCATAAAGAATTGATTCTTGAAATTTTGAACAGAAGAAAATTAGAGATGTTAAAAATTTTTTCTTCTTTAACTCTATTCTGTTTTTTATTTTTAACTCTTATAAAAATGGAAGAATGGAACAGACCTTATTTGATGTGGATAATGGGTCACCCAAGAGGAGCTGGTATAAAGCTTCTCGGTATATTTGATCCTTTAAAATATACATTTTATTGGCCTCAATATTTTCATAGGGTAGTACATCTTTCAGAATCTCATGCTTTAATTTCAAAAAATTTTCCCGTTCTTATTTTAGCAATATCTACTTTTATTATTTCTTTAAAATATTACTATGTTGTTTGGAAATTTCTTGTAAATTCAAGAGAGATAAAAAATTTAAATTTATTATTTTTATTTTCCTCATATATATTTTTCAATCTTTGTACTTATATTTCAGGAGGTGCACAACTTCATCATTATGTATTCGCTCAGTATCCCTTATTGATAGCATTACTTATTTTTGCGCAAATAAAAAAAGAAAAAGCATACTTTTTTACATATAAAATTTTTGTAAGCTTAATTGTTTTATCTTTTATAGTATTTACACTTAGTCCACCTAAACTTCATGCATCAAGAGAGATTCCCAAAATATTTAATTTAGCTATTCAAAATACTGATGAAGAATCGATTATTAATTGTTCAAGTTGGGGATGCTATTTCAATTATGCATTATCTAATAGTAAAGAAATACCCGTAGTATATGGCGATAAAATTGAATACATGAAAGATTTGAGTAAAAAGTCCAAAGAAAACAAATCAAATATATTACATATTTGTCAATCAAAATATTCAGAGCCACACATAGAGCCTTATGAGAATGATGATGGTGAGAACACTATTTGTAATAAAAAAAGTTTAATTGAAATTTATGAGACAAATAACATAACTAAAATTGGAAATAAAGGAGATATTTGGAAACTTTTTAAGATTATTCCAAAAGCTAAATAATCAAAATTTGAATTTTTTTTAAAGATATTTATTAATTAAAAATTTAACTTTTTTCTTCCTAATCTTTCTAATTTAAATAAAGATTTATCCATTATTTTATAACACCAATCTAGATTATCTAAGTACCATCTAATAGTTAATTCTAAATTAATTTCAAATGGATTTCTTGGCTCCCAAGATAACTCTTCTCTCAATAATGATGAATCAATAGCATATCTGAAATCATGACCAGGTCTATCATAAACAAACTTAATTTGTTGTTTATAAGAATTTCCCTTTGGTTTAATAATATCTAGTATTTCGCAAACCCTATTTGCTAAATTCATGTTATTCATCTCTGAAAACCCTCCTATACAATAACTTTGACCTGGTTTACCTTTTTTTGATATCACTAAAAGTGCCTCAACATGATCTTCTACAAATAACCAATCTCGGATATTGTCCCCTTCGCCATAAATCGGTATAGGGTCATTTTTCAAAGCTTTCAAAATAATAGTTGGAATAAATTTCTCGGGAAATTGCTCCGGACCAAAGTTATTACTTGAAAAAGTCAAAATACTTGGAATTCCATATGTTTTATTCCACGCTTTAACAAGATGATCGCTTGCCGCTTTGCTTGCAGAATAAGGACTATTAGGATCATATTTTGTTGTTTCTTTAAAAAGACCTTTATTACCTAATGAACCAAATACTTCATCAGTAGAAATATGAATCAATCTAAATACATTTTTTTCTTCTAAGGATAAATTGCTCCAAAGATTCCTTATAGATTCTAATAAATTTAATGTTCCTAAAATATTATTATTTATTGACTTAGATGGATTATCTATGGAACGATCTACGTGACTTTCTGCTGCAAGATGAAAAACTAATTTTGGTCTATATTCACTTAAAACTCTACTTATATCTTTGTAATTACAAAGATCGACTTTAATAAATTTATAAAATTTTTTTTTGGTAGGGGAAGAATCTAGTAATTCATTAATAATAGATAGATCGCTAGCATAAGATAATTTATCAACATTTATGATATTAAATTCATTTAAAATTATCAATTTTTTAACTAACCAGCCACCTATAAAACCAGCTCCACCAGTAATTAATATAGTTTCCCTTTTTTTAGAAATCATTGAATTATTTTTATATTTTGCTTGAGGAAATTTTTAAAAAACATTTTGTTAAAAATATAAATTCACAAATTAAAATGAATGGACAATTAAGATTTTTTATTTTTTCCATTAAAAATAACTAGTGTTTGTAACAGATAGCATAAATTGATTCATAATCTCTTCCTTTATTATCAATTTTTGGATCAAATTGTCTGATTTTTACTCTTTTAAAACCAACTTTTTGTAGGATATTTACTAGATTCTCTTCATCAAACATATAATTATGTTGTCCAGCCATATAAGCTATATAATTGAGTTGATCTAGCTTGGAGCCTGTTTCAACTAAGGCACCTTTACAAGCCTTTTCCTTCTCGAAAAATTCATCCCCATTAATATAAGCGTCTAAATAATTTCTTATAGATGGTACACAGACCGAGAAACAACCATCTTTTTTTAATAATTTTAAGCAATTTTTCAGAAATAATATTAATTCTTGATAAGGAATATGCTCCAAAAGATGGGAAGAATAAATACAGTCAACCGTAGAATCTTTTAATGGAATTCTCCTTCTTAAATCCCAAAATATATCTGCTTTAGAGTAATTATCTACTGTTACCCATTGATCTTTACCTTTTTTTTCACCAGAACCTAATTCTAATTTTATAGATTTTTTCTTGGATAACCTAAACCATAAAAAATAAGAATATGTATTAAAAAAAATATTTGGAAATTTTCTTAAATAATTTCTTAATCCAGAGATAAAATAGTAAGTA